>JAHQWA010000405.1 GCA_019634045.1 Saprospiraceae bacterium | reverse complement strand
TAGTGGAAAAACTTTCAGTATCAGGGTGGTAATATTGAAGACCACCAGTTTGTGGCCCTATCCAAAGTGTTCCCTTCTTGTCAACGAATAGATAGTCTACATAGTTATCAGCGAGGCTGGTAGAGTCCGAAGGATCACTAAGGAAGATTTTAAACTCATGGCCGTCATATCGATGAATACCTCCCGCAGAAGCAAACCATAAATACCCCATGCTATCCTGGGCAATATAGGCTACTTTATTACCGGCGCTTCCTCCAGGCATTTCCATTACTTCAAAGTCCCATCTAATAATCTGACTGTGACAATAGGTAGGTATTAAAAAGACTAATCCCCAAAATAGACATATGTGCAGGTGGGACATGTTTTTCCAACTTGAGACCCTATAAATATAGAAGTTTTAAGCGTGGCAAAGCCTTTTTGGCCCAACAAGCTTTGATCATCCTCTACCGGACTCGTTAAATCCTCCTCGATTTCGAAATCGACCAGCATTTTTTAGAATCGGAAAGACCCCTTCCCTGTCCAGGAATAGTTTTGGTGGCATCATTCACCAAGAACATTCATAATTATGGAAAATCTACCCGGCATTGAAATTTATCCTTATGTTTTTCTACACGATTTTTTGCGTTACTTCTTGGCAGCCAGTACAGCCTATTTATTGTTTTGGGTCATTTTTAAGAAACAGTGGCAGCATCGTATGGTGCAACAGAAATGGCCAAAGGCTAGCCGGAAATGGTCAGAGTTTAAGTACTCGATGAGTACGGTAGTGATCTTTTCTTTAGTTGGCTTTTCCATTGTCCAGTTAAAGTTGAGAGGGTATACCCAATTGTATGATGATATAGCCGATTATGGTTGGACTTGGTTTGTAACGAGCCTGGTATTTATGTTTGTAGCCCATGACGCTTACTACTATTGGGTACACCGTTGGATGCACCATCCTCGATTATTTAAGTACGTGCATCTTGTTCATCATAAATCTACCAACCCTTCTCCTTGGGCTGCTTATTCGTTTCATCCCATCGAAGCGCTTTTAGAAGCACTCATCTATGTGATCTTTGTTTTCTGCATACCCTTGCACGGCTTGGCTTTGATGATCTTCTTGATTTCTATGATTGTCCGAAACGTGCTATCTCATCTAGGTATGGAAATATTACCAAACTGGTTTATCCGTAGCAAATGGCTGAATTGGATGACTACCACCACTCATCATGATTTACACCATAAGAATTTCAACACCAATTATGGGATATATTTTACGTGGTGGGATCGTTGGTTTGGAACAGAGGACAAAGCGTACGTGCAAACAT
Organism: Saprospiraceae bacterium; assembly: GCA_019634045.1. Taxonomy (GTDB): domain Bacteria; phylum Bacteroidota; class Bacteroidia; order Chitinophagales; family Saprospiraceae; genus DT-111. The sequence goes on along the minus strand of JAHQWA010000405.1, from coordinate 13,676 downwards.
TTGAAGAAGTAACTAAGCGTCCGAAAGAGCCGACTTCGAGAGTCTCTCCCAAACTCTCGAAGGTGAATTCTACCCTAGTCTTTTTCCTTTTTATTCCGGCTCTACAAGGGCAATCACCGATCGGTTTATGGCAGACGATTGACGATAAAACCGGAGAGCCTGTAGCTATGATAGAAATAAAAGAGAAGGCAGGTAAATTGGAAGGCCAGATTGTAGAGTTGTTGTTGGTTACAGATGATATGGGCAATCCAATATGTTCAGCATGTGAGGGGGAACGCAGAGGGGAACCCGTGATTGGCATGGATATGATTTGGGGCTTTGATTCCTCAGGAAGAAAGGGAAAGATACTGGATCCCGAGGGGGGAGAAATATACCACAGCAAGATGTGGCTATCAGGTGATGACCAGCTCAAGGTACGAGGGTATGCCGGTCCATTTAATTTGTTTTATCGAACTCAGACCTGGCGGCGAATGGGGCCGCAAATCGCTGGAAGTCCTTTCAGAGGTTTATGGAAAACCATTGATGATCGTTCGGGCTTGCCCATGGCGCTGGTTGAGATTAGAATGGAGGAGGATGAGTTAAAGGGGCGGATCAAAGAGCTATATCCACTCCCTTGGGAAGGCAATGATCCGATCTGTGTGAAATGCCCTGGCGAAAAGAGAAATCAGAAGATGGTTGGGATGACCATACTTTGGAATTTTAGAGCAGGACAACAGCGCTGGAAACAAGGCAAATTATTAGACCCTGGGAATGGAAAAATCTATACTGGTGCCCTATGGTTGGAATCAAGGGACCGTTTGAAGGTGCGGGGGTATCTTGGCCCTTTTTATCGGACTCAGACCTGGAATAGAGTGAAGCGGGTTAGCCAGCAATGATATTTCTATTCTCCTTGAAAAGCGCGGGCAAAACATCTGAAGTTTTACGGGGAAATAGCTCGGCTAACTTCGGATGTTTGCGCATAGGACTTAACAGACCAGTCAAAATAATTGAGAAGATTGCTGCAATATTTTGACTACTGTGCATATCTTGGCCGCAAAGGAGAAAATAATGGCCAAGCCGCCCATTACTCAGTACAATGAAACTTTTCTATCAATACTTGATCAGCTTAATGCACAGCAAAAGGCAGCAGTAGATCAAATAGAAGGGCCTGTATTGGTATTGGCGGGACCCGGAACTGGGAAAACCCATATCCTCAGTGCTAGGATTGGTAAGATTCTGCAATCTACAGATACGCAGGCCAACAATATCTTATGCCTCACCTTTACAGATGCGGGGGTACAAGCCATGCGAGAACGCCTGATCACCTTCATTGGCCCAGAGGCTCATCGCGTACATATCTATACTTTTCATTCCTTTTGTAATACCATCATCCAGGACAATCTTGAACTTTTTGGCCGGCATGACCTAGAGCCCTTGAGTGATTTGGAGCGGGTGGAGATTATCCGACGGTTGATCGATGAACTAGACATCGGGCATCCGCTGAAGCGTGGGCGTTCTGATCCTTATTTTTATGAGGGCCATTTGTATGACCTCTTCACTAAAATGAAATCAGAAGATTGGTCTGTTGGATATATAAACGGTAAGATTCAGGAGTACTTGGAGAGCTTACCGCAGCGGGAGGAATTTATCTATAAAGTAAATCGCGGTCCGATTAGGAAGGGGATGCTCAAGGAGGCCAAATTGGAGGATATGAGACAGCGCATGACCCTGCTTCGGTCGGCTGTGGCCATGTATCCTCAGTATCAATATGCGTTGAAGCGCGCGCGCCGCTATGATTTCGATGATATGATCCTTTGGGTGCTGCGCGCTTTTGAGGAGAATGAGGCTTTATTGAGAAACTATCAGGAGCAATACCTGTATTTCCTAGTTGATGAATTTCAGGACACCAACGGGGCTCAAAATGAGCTACTGAATCGACTGAGTAGTTATTGGGATAATCCAAACATCTTTATCGTAGGAGATGATGATCAATCGATTTATGAGTTTCAAGGAGCAAGACTAAAGAATCTCCTAGACTTCTACCACCGATATGAAGTAGAATTGAGCATTGTCTTACTTCAGGAAAATTATCGCTCCTCACAGCCTATCCTGCAAACTGCGCATACCTTGATTGGGAATAATGAGAGACGGATTATATACCACTTGCAGTCCTTAGGGATTGAAAAAAAACTAGTAGCCAAACATCCAGACTACGGGCAGCTAACTCAACTCCCCGTAGTTAATTGTTATGCGAATCGATTACAAGAGGAAGCGGATATCTTACAGCAAATTGAAACATTGCATGAAGAGGGCTATCCGCTCAATGAAGTGGCGGTAATCTACGCTCGGCATCGCCAGGCAGAACGCCTGATTGCCTTATTGGAAAAGAAAGGGATACCTTATACCTTACGACGGAAAATCAATTTACTGGATCAACCCTTGATCAGAAACCTTCGTCTACTGCTTGAATACTTTTGGCTTGAATCAGAAAGGCCCAAAGGAGGAGAGCATCTTCTATTTAAACTATTACATTTTACCCATTGGGGGCTGTCAGCAGCCGATCTTGCCAGGTTCAGCATTTTCCTAGCCAAAATGGAATCAGGGAAACGACCTAGTTGGCGAGAAGGAATTAGCCAAAAGGCCTTGTTGAAAGCGGCCGGGGTTAAAAACCTAAAAGGTTTTCTAGCGTGTAGTGAATTCCTGGAACTGCAATTGCAGGAATTACATACGGAAGGTTTACCTGTGTTTTTGGAACATGTGATTAACCGCAGCGGTATGCTCAAGCAGGTAATGGAGGCTTCAGATCGTCTATGGTTAGTGCAAGTCTTGTTTGGTTTCTTTGAATATGTTCGTCAAGAGGCCAATCGATATCCCCGACTCCATTTAGGACGATTATTGGAAATGCTAAAAGGTATGGATGATAATCGTTTAGCCATTCCTTTACAGAAAACTATCGAATCACAAAAAGGAGTGAATTTCCTTACGGCGCATAGTGCTAAAGGATTAGAATTTCAGACTGTTTTTGTGATGGACTTGGTAAAGGATTACTGGGAACCCAGTACGCGGAGAAGCTCCTATCGATTCCGGATCCCTGATACGCTAAGTTTTTCGGGGGAGGAAGATGCCATGGAAGCTCGTCGTCGCTTGTTTTATGTCGCGATTACCCGAGCTAAGGAGAGTTTGGTTTTGTCTTATAGTTTGGAACAACAAGGAAAACCACTGCAACGTACACGATTCCTGGATGAAATCAGTAGCTATGTGGAAGTGCCTAATACTGCCAAATCATTGTCTCAGGCTCAATTGCTTGAGGCGAATCTGTTGCAATTGGTAGAGGTTGAGGCTCCAAAGGTGGGTAGACTCGAAAAGGCTACAGTAGACGCATTATTGGCAGATTATAGCATGAGTGTTTCCAGTCTGAATCGATATCTCAAGTGCCCGCTTGGGTTCTACTACGAAACGGTGCTTCGGGTGCCGAGTTTACAAAGCGAGGCCGCGACCTATGGGACCGCCATGCATAACAGCTTGCAACGCTTGTACGAACGCATGTTGCAGACTAAGCAAAAGCGTTTTCCTGCCGCTAGTACGCTATTATCTATTTTTGAATTAGAGATGGAACACTGGCGTGCCTATTTTACGCACAAAGCATATCAGCGCAGACTACAAATGGGGCGACGTTACCTGGCAGATTTCTACCAACAGAACATTAAAAACTGGAGTAAAAAGGCCAGGGTAGAGCACACGATTAGAAATGTAGAGGTTGAAGGAGTGCCCGTAAATGGAACGATTGATAAATTGGTTTTTCAGGAGCAAAATCAGGCCACTATCATCGATTATAAAACGGGTAGTCAGGATGGTAGAAAACTTAGCCCCCCTACTAAGTCCCAGCCATATGGTGGTAATTATTGGCGACAATTGATTTTCTATAAACTACTCTACGAAACGTACCCAGGGTCTACGCATATCATTAAAGAAGGCCAAATTGCGTATCTAGAACCAGATGCAGAAGGCGTATTTTCTCGAAAATCGGTGGTCTTTACCTCTAAGGATGTAGCCTTGGTTAAGCAATTAATCGTGGAGACTTACGCAAAGATACAGCAACATGATTTTTATGAAGGCTGTGGAAAGCCGGATTGCCGGTGGTGTAACTTTACCAAGGAGCATGTTGTTGTTGATAGTTTATCGGATCCAGAGATTGAGGCATTAGATGATTAGGCCAGCCGCCGCTTGCTTTAAAAGCAGAGGAAACATTTTTCGCCTCGAAGGCAACCCATCCGCAGCAAATACAGTAAGACATAAAGATGTTGATTAAGAAAAAAAAGGCTGCGTGAAACTCAATAACTTGTGCCCTTTTGAAAATCAGCAGACTCTCCAAGTCCATTTTTTGTAGTATCATGGATCCAAATTTGAACTAATTCTTCAAAAGCTATGCGTCTCAAAACCCTTATTTATTCCCTCTTTTTAAGCACAATGTTCCTCGCATGTGTAGAGGTGGATACTCCTATTCCTACTTTTCAGCCTAATGGTGAACGTAAGGTGCTTTTGGAGGAGATTTCAGGAGCCAACTGCGCGCCCTGTGCCGATGCCGCACGTGAAATTGCCAACCTGCAAGCCTTGTATGGTGAAAACTTAGTCGTTGTGACCATGCATACCTTTCTCGCTACCCCGCAAGCCCGTCCAGTAGCCGATGCGACTTACGATTTTCGCACGATAGAAGGAACTGAAATATTAGACTTCATTGGTGTACCCATTGGCATTCCGACGGGTAGTGTTAATCGAGAACTATTTGAGAACGAAACGGACCGGCTGTTGGGTAAAAACCAATGGCCAGGCTTTATTGCAGAAGAGATTAACCGACCTCCAGAAGTGGGACTAAATATTGAAACTTCCCTTGAAACAATCAATAGAGTGGTAAACATTGATGTAACTATCGTTCCCAACCAAGATTTGGAGGGAGACCTTCGCCTGACGGTGGTATTGACTGAAGACAACATTTCAGATAAGCAACTTTCTAGTACAGGGGTGATTGATGATTTCAAGCATAGCCATATTATGCGATCAGTAGTTACGCCTTTTGACGGAATGAGTCTGGGCAACAGCTTAGTCAGTGGAAAGGCACTTACGGAGTCTTTTCGGGTTAGTATTCCTACTGCTGACAGTGGAGGACCATGGGATCTAAACCAACTAAATGTAGTGGCTTACGTTAGTCTGAACGATCTTAGCAAAGGAGATCGTAGGATTTTGCAGGCGGATGAAAACAAGATTGCTCAATAAGATTTACCAATGGCACTTTCCAAAAGGTTAGTAACAGACAAAAAAGTCACCTCTTGCCTTTAGCCTCATAGGCCTAGCATATTTGGGGTATTATTCACTTAAATATCCCATCATGAGTACAACGGAAGTCGCACAGTCACTTGTAGATTTTTGTAGAAAAGGCCAAAACAAAAAAGCCATTGAAACGCTGTATGCAGATCAGGCGGTAAGTATTGAGCCCGATAGTGCTCCGGTTAAACAAGTCGAGGGTAAAGCCGGCATATTACAGAAAGGAGCTCAGCTTAATGAAATGATTGAACAATGGCATGGAGTAACGGTATCTGATCCATTAATTGCAGGAGACTTCTTTAGCGTCGCCATGAGTATGGACGTTACCTACAAGAACGGGAGCCGTGTGCATGCCAAAGAAATCTGTGTGTATCAAGTTGCTGAAGGAAAGATCATCTCAGAGCAATTCTACTTTTAAATAGAGAAATTAGTTGCCCATCCTTTGTGAGAAATTCTCCTTGTACATTCTCCCAATCGGTATTTCTTTGCGATCCAACTCGACGTCAGTAGCAGTATAGGCAGTGATTTTGTCCTTGGCTACTATATACGACTTGTGGACACGAATGAACATTGGATTGGGTAATTGCCTTTGGAAGTTGCCAATAGATATTTTCGTCAAGATCGTTTTGTTTTTAAGGACGATCTTGACATAGTCCTTTACTCCTTCTATATAAAGAATGTCTTGAAACTGAACCCTAACCCGCTTTCGGTCTGCTTTTACGAACAAACCATCCTCTGAATTCGACTCGACTGTATCTTCAAGGGGCTGTTGTGCTAAGAATTTCTCAATGGTTTTGATAAAGCGTTTGAAGGGGATGGGCTTGACCAGGTAGTCCATTACATTTAACTCAAAGCCCTCTACTGCAAAATCTCGAAAGGCTGTAGTTAGGACGATGGCAGGTTTAGATTGTAAAATCTCAATCAGGTCCAAACCCGTGATATCTGGCATTTTGATATCTAGAAATAATAGGTCCGGCTTCATGGATTTGATTGCGGGTAAAGCAGCTAAGGGGGAGGTGGAGGAGCCACAGATTTCAAATTCTTGAAATTTGCTGAGGTGTTGCTCGATGACTTTGATAGCCAGCGGCTCGTCGTCTAGAATATAGCATTTATATTTTCCCATCAGCATTCAATTTGATCGTTAATTCAACTAGGTAAGCATCCATTGAATCAGTAATAACAAGTTGGTGTTGGTTTGGGTAAATTAATTGTAGTCTTTCTCGAAGATTTTGCAATCCCACCCCACCTGTTGTGGTGCTCTCGTCCTGTTTTAGCTTCTTAGTATTCTTGAGAGAAAAGAGGAGCTGATTTTGGTCGGCCTCCAGGAAGAGCTGAATGGTAAAATCACCGTCTATGCCAGGGCCGCCATGCTTGAAGCAGTTCTCTGCGAAAGGCAATAAGATCAGTGGGGCAACCATGACTCCATCTGTGACTTCCTGTAGGTCCATACTTAGCTTGAGGAACTCACCGTACCTCAGTTGTTCCAAACCAATATAGTTTTCTAGCAGCTGGACTTCTTTTTCAATGGGGACTGATTCTAGATTGGCTCTGTAGACAAGATAGTCGAGCAGGTCCGTCAGCTTTAAAATACTATCTGCAGTATGCTCAGATTTGAGCAGAGCAAGACTATAAATGTTATTTAAGGAGTTGAAAAGAAAATGAGGATGCAGCTGCCCCTTCAGTAGCTTGATTTCCGCCTCGGCCTTGGCTTTGATGAGTTTCTCATTGAGGGATTGCTTTACCCGGTAATCATTAATGATGTAAAAACATACAGCTAAGGCCACGGTAGCATAATCTCGTATGACATTTTTCAACACCTTGGATCCAGGGATTCGAAAAACTTGATCATGCTCGAGGTATTGGATAAGGGTTAGCCACTGGAGACGGGCATAAAAAAGGAAAATAGCTATGATGAGGATTAGTATGGAAAAAGTGAACCATCGCTGTGCATGTAATATATGTGGGATACCAAACCGAATCAAGGTATAGGTAGCTAACAATAAGGCCGGCAAAGAGAGCAAGACTGATTTCAAAAACTGGAGTTCTTCGCCTTCCGGAATATGCATCAGATTGGCTAGGTACTCAGAAGCTATGTATAGCCCCCAAAAGAATAGTTGCAGGCGAATCCCACTCGACAATCCCGTTTTACTAACTGAATTCACAAATTGAAAATACGAGAATTCTATCCAAAGCAAGGAATAAAGTAGAGTAACAAAGGCTTTTGGATGTTCAACAACCGAATTTATGGAAATGGGTCGTTGTTAGGCGATCCGGCTCAATTGGTCGCTTTTAAGGCTACCGAGTAGGTGAGTGCTTTATATTCAAAATGGAATCACCATTTTTTCATTAAACTGACGATTATGAAAAGCTTACTTGCTACTCATTTTTTCTTGTTGTGCCTCCTAGTGGCACCCCTCGCTACTTCTGCTGACGCGGGCATGCCCTCAGATATAGGAGGGGCTTATTTAGTTTTTGGCAATAAGATGGGGGGAGAGATTACCCTCAAGACGTTGCAATCCTGCTGTGAATTGGAGGTAGCAGGATGTGCTAAAGGCTCGCAGGTCTTTAGTTTTCGATTAGTCGTTTTTCAAGATGGAAAACGCAGCACTTACCAGGTGGAGGACTCCAATGAGTTATCCCCAGCCATGAGCGCTAGTTTAGCCAATTTAAAAGTTGGAGATAGCTTTGAGTTCAAGCAAATTAAGGCCTATTTACCCAATGGTCGTGATCAAATCGATGTCTTCGCCAAGCGCTTCAAGCTGATCTAAGTAACTGGCTGCATCCCGACCGCTGTATTACGGAACTTTTGTACCGATATGCCCGTTCAGCATATAAGGCTAAGTAGATATATAGATCCGATGATCTTTATATCTACTTTTCCTTTCCGACTTATTTCAAATAGCTATCTTTGCGCTTTCAAATACAAAAACAGCATGAAAGTATCTCTCAATTGGCTGAAAGATTATATGGATATCGAGTTGAGCCCCGAGGAATTATCGGAGACTTTGACTGCGATTGGACTAGAGGTAGAAGGTATGGAGGAAGTAGAAAGTATCCCCGGTGGTTTGGCAGGAGTAGTAGTAGGTCATGTACAGGAATGTGGTCGTCACCCCAATGCGGATCGCTTATCCTTGACTAAGGTAGACATTGGAGGAGGAGAGCCTTTACAAATTGTCTGCGGCGCTCCGAATGTGGCAGCAGGGCAAAAGGTGCTGGTTGCTACGGTAGGTGCTACCCTCCATCCAACGAAAGGTGATCCTTTAAAAATCAAAAAAGGTAAGATTAGAGGAGAGGTTTCTTTTGGAATGATCTGTGCGGAGGATGAGTTAGGGATTGGAGAGAGCCATGAAGGCATACTGGTTTTACCAGCGGAAACGGCGGTTGGAACGACTGCCAGAGATTATTTCCAGTTGGAGACAGATTATGTATATGATATTGGACTGACTCCCAATCGCTCTGATGCGACAAATCATCTTGGAGTAACCAAGGACTTGGCGGCTGCCCTGAAGATTAGCAAAGGGCTAGATGTAGAAATAAAACTGCCAGATACATCGAAGTTTGCGATAGATAACAAGGACATGCCAGTGGAGGTGATAGTTGAGAACACCGAAGCTTGCCCACGATATTCAGGTATTACGATTAAGAATGTCACCATCAAAGAATCGCCAGATTGGCTGAAAAAGCGTTTGTTGGCGGTGGATGTGCGGCCGATCAACAATATTGTGGACATCACCAACTTTGTATTGCACGAGTATGGGCAACCCTTACACGCCTTTGACTACGATCAGATCACAGAGCATAAAATAATCGTAAAGACCCTTCCTGCTGGCACACCATTTCTGGCTTTGGATGAGGTAGAAAGAAAATTAGATGCTGAAGATCTCATGATTTGTGATGGAGCATCCAAAGGAATGTGTATTGGTGGAGTATTTGGAGGGATTACTTCTGGAGTAAAGGATAATACTAGTCATATTTTCTTGGAGGCCGCACACTTCAATGCCAAATCTATCCGCCGGAGCAGCATGCGCCACAATTTGCGCACCGATGCGGCTAAAGTTTTCGAGAAAGGCAGTGACCCCAGTATTACCGTAGATGCTTTGAAACGGGCTGCCCTCTTGATTAAGGAATTAGGAGACGGTGAGTTGGCGTCTGAGATTGTCGATATTTATCCTAACCCGATTGCGCCTAAAGAGGTAGAAGTAAACTATCAGCATGTCAACCGCTTGATCGGTGTGGAGCTAACTAAAGAAAAAGTAAAGGAGATATTAGCTGCGATGGCTATGCCATTGGTACGTGAGACGGCTGCAACCTTCACCGTGGCGGTTCCTACAAATAAAGCAGACGTCACTCGACCAGCGGATGTGATTGAAGAAATTCTAAGAATCTATGGCTTCAATAATGTACCACTTCCCACGCATTTCCGTAATGCCGTAGTCTTCTCTAAGCAGCCTGATCCCAACCTTATTCGAGATCGGATCAGTGATATGTTGGTGGGCAGCGGATGCAATGAGATCATGGCTTTATCCTTAAGCGAATCTCGCTACTATAAGGAGATGTTATCCCATGTGCCGGCGGAGGAACTAGTATATGTGAACAATACTTCCAATGTGCATTTGGATATCATGAGACCGACCATGTTGGTGAGTGGGTTAGAGGCTATTTTGCACAATCAAAACCGTAAGGAAAGCGACCTGAAGCTATTTGAATTCGGCCGTAGCTACCGCAAAAATGAGGATAAGTATAAAGAGCAGAATCATCTCAGTTTATTCTTGACCGGCCAAAACTATGCTGAGAGTTGGTTGAATAAGGAAGCTGGGGAGGTGACTTTCTTTTCTTTGAAAGCCATGGTGAGCAAAGTATTGGAACGTTTAGGGATGAGTAGCTACCAAACATCCACGATCCAGGATGAGCCCTTCAGTTATGGTCTAAAATATCATCGTGGTCCCCAATCTGTTGTAACATTTGGTCAAATAAGCAGTAAGATCACCAAGAAGATGGGGATTCGAAATAAGGTATTTTATGCCGAATTTAATTGGGACCTCATTATCAAGGCTTTGCGCAAGCATAAGATTGATGTTGAGGAACTTAACAAGTTCCCTGGCATGCGTAGGGATTTGGCCTTGGTGGTTGATAATTCGGTAAAATTTAGTGATATTGCAGCAATTGCTGCCAAAAGTGGCAAGAAACTAATAAAAGATGTCAACCTCTTTGATGTATATATCAATGAGGACCAACTGGGACAAGACAAGAAGTCCTATGCTGTGAGTTTTGTTTTTGAAGATCCAACCAAAACGCTGGTAGATAAAGACGTGGATAAGGTGATGCAAAAGCTAATCAAAGCTTGTGAAGCGCAATTGGGTGCTACCATTAGGTAAAGAGGAGTAGAGCATTTGCCGGAGAAGGGTACAGATAGCATAGTGAGTTAAATAGAAGATAGAGAATAAGAGGCTACAGTAGAAGACTAATTACTACATATCGACTTTAGTACTTCAACACTCTCCTATTCTATTCCTGATTTGAGTCCCAGAAACAACGGTGATCCCATGCAGGTTACGGAAAAAATTGATAATATTGAATTGAAGATAAGGCAATTGGCCCAAAAGATGGACCGCCTTAATGAAGAAAACAGCACCCTTAAAGCCGAAAATGAACGTCTAAAGACTGACCTGGATAAACAAAAAGGAGCAGTTTTGACGTTAAAGAATAAATTAGATAAGACGCAGGGGATGTTGGATACGCAGCACGTGAGCGAGTCAGCAGATTCAGAACAGCTGAAAAAGCAATTGGATCAATACATTAAGGAAATAGATAACTGTATTGAGTGGTTAAGTAATAATCCCTAGGGTATGAGTGGGCAAGAAACCAAACAGATAACCGTATTAATCGCAGGTCGCCCCTACCCTTTGAAAGTAAAAGAAGGGGATGAAGCAACCATTCGGCGAATTGTAAAAGAAGTTAACGAAAAGATAAATCGTTTTCAGTTGACCTATACTAATAAAGATAAGCAGGACTGCCTTTCTATGGCTATTCTTACTTATGCGGTCGACTTACATAAAGCCCAACAAAATCAAACTTCTATCCCTTCCAATGGCATTGATGATAAACTTAGCAAACTAGATTCGCTCCTCAATCAACTGCTATCCTAATCTTATTTTTCCGTCTTACTATTTTGGTGAACTATGGCAAAGGCCTAGTTGATCTACATGACTATAGTGAGCTTATCCTTTCATGCAAAGGGGGCTGTTACTAGACTTATTTGAAAATAATTATTTCATCATATAAACTGAATGACAGATGGAAATAGGAACGGGATTACTAATTGGACTAGTAGTCGGTGCTATTATAGGATATATCGTCGTCAATGTATTCGGGAAAAAGGCGCAGCAGTCGAGAGTAGAGGAGATGAATGCCAAGGCAGATCAACAGATTAAAGAGGCTCGAGTTTCAGCTGATCGGATTATTAAGGATGCCAAATCCAAGGCAGAGAATATATCGGAAAAAGCAGAGATGCGGAATGAGAAAATCAAGAATAAGAAGATCGCTGAGGCTAAAGAACGATTTTCTCGCTTAAAGATAGAATTCGAGGCTAGCAAAGCGGATCATGTGGTGGCGATGAAGGAGCGAGAAATGGAAGTGAAGGCGCAGGAGTCAGAGTTGAAGCCCCGATTGGATAAGATCAAGGCGGAGCGTAAGGAGGTAGATAATCTCCGCCAGGAAGTTGAACAAAAAGAAGCTGACATCAAGCGAATTAGACAAAACTTAGATACGCAACTCAAGATCGTAGCCAAGAAAAAAGAGGAATTGGACAATGCCAATGAAAAGCACATTAAGGCATTAGAGACCGTGGCTAAACTATCAGAACAAGAAGCAAAAGAGCAATTGTTAGAAGCGGTAAAAGCCAAGGCAGAGACAGATGCAATGGCTATTATCAAGGAAACCGTGGAGCAGGCGAAGGTAACGGCTAACAAAGACGCCAAAAAAATTGTTATCCAGAGCATTCAGCGCATGTGCGCCGAGTATACTATTGAAAATACAGTATCTGTTTTCAATCTAGAGTCGGATGACCTGAAAGGACAGATTATTGGTAGAGAAGGTCGAAACATCAGAGCACTAGAAGCAGCGACTGGAGCGGAAATCGTCGTAGATGATACGCCGGAGGCGATTGTGATCTCTAGCTTTGACCCGATCCGAAGAGAGGTATGTAGATTGTCCTTGAAACGTTTGGTGGCGGATGGACGTATTCACCCTGCACGTATCGAAGAAGTAGTCGCAAAGACGCGTAAGCAGTTGAACGAGCAGATTGTAGAGATTGGTGAAAGAACGGTTATCGAATTGGACCTTCATGGTCTGGATGCCTATTTGGTTAAGATGGTGGGCCGCATGCGCTTCCGTTCTTCCTATGGCCAGAACCTGTTGAAGCACTCCATCGAAACGGCTCACTTATGTGCTATCATGGCGGCCGAACTCGGCTTATCCCCTAAACAGGTTAAGCAAGCGAAGAGAGCCGGTCTACTGCACGATTTAGGTAAAGTAGCAGAAGAAGAAAGTGAATTGTCACACGCTATTCTCGGCATGAAGATTTGCGAGAAACACAAGGAATCTGCAGTGGTTTGTAATGCGGTAGGTGCTCACCACGATGAAATTGAGATGAATAACATCATTTCTCCGATTGTACAAGCTTGTGATGCGATATCTGGAGCTCGTCCAGGTGCGCGTAGAGAAATTCTGGAAAGTTACTTGAAGCGAATCGGAGAATTGGAAGAACTAGCTTTAGCGCACGATGGTGTACAGAAAGCTTATGCGATGCAGGCAGGACGTGAACTACGCGTAATTGTAGAATCTGAGAAAGTTACCGATCAACATGCTGATGATCTTTCTTTCATGATTTCTCAGAAGATACAGGATGAAATGCAATATCCAGGGCAGATTAAAGTAACCGTAATTCGTGAAAAACGAGCGGTGTCTTTCGCCAGATAAAAGATATATTTTGATATAACTGTAGCGGCTCGTTCATAGAACGGGCCGTTTTTATTTGTCGACTATTACCTTTTTGGTTAAGTGTTGTCCTTCTATAGTTTGCAGCTTTAAATAGTAAACGCCCCTCGCCACCTTGGCCAGGTTCATCCAATGCGATTGCCCATTTAATACATCCAATTGTTCTTCCAATACCGCTTTTCCAGCACTATTGAGTAGGTGTAAGGTAGCTCGGTCGTCCTTCCAGATGGGTAAAGTGACTTCTAGGTAATCCTGGGCAGGATTGGGGAAGATGCTCCATTGTTCTTGTTCCATGATTGTTTTCGGTTTTGATTTATTGTAGGTGTCGGGTAGGACTGTGTCGCTATCCGCTTCTGAATTAAGTTTAGAAGGAGTAGCGGGAT
>JAHQWA010000404.1 GCA_019634045.1 Saprospiraceae bacterium | reverse complement strand
TGGCGTCTATTTGGGGGGAGATTCCGGTAAAGATTAAGGTGGACTGGCCTTTGGCTATGTTTGTTTGGCCGGTTCGGCTTACTTGTGCCCCTCGCTGAAAAACGGTTACTTCTTTGATGTTAGATGGGATCTTATTTTCGGTTGTTGCTGCTTGGGTCCATTGGAACAGACAGAGTGCGATGAGAAAAACAATACTTCTTTTCATGGTTTTTTGCTTTTTATCATAGGATGTAAACTGTACAGGAAATGCATAAATAGAAATCGAGAAAAAAGTTTTATTGATTTTCAAAACCTTTACAAAGTCTTGGTTGTCATATTCTTTTGAGCCGTAAAAATATCTCTCTATGGATACCAATAAGCTGCAAGTGGTGAATAACGAGGCTAGAAATCGCTTTGAAGTGAAAGTGGATAAATACCTGGCTGTATGCGAATACAAATTGATTAAAGATCGAATCATTTTCACCCACACCGAAGTGCCTCCGGCTCTTGAAGGCAAAGGGATTGCAAGCCGTCTAGCTAAGACGGGCTTAGACTATGCGGTTGCCAATAACCTAAAGATTATGCCGCTATGTCCCTATGTAGCGGCCTATATCAAGCGGCATCCAGAATACCTGCCTTATGTTATGGAGGGATTCAATATCAAATAGCTTTTTAGCTCAATCTTGAGATACGTTCTACAATTTGTTTGTAGTTTTCCTGGATGAAATTAGATGCTACGATTATCGGTGTGGACTTAGGGGGAACTAAGGTGCAGGCTGCCCGGATACGGGGTGGTAAAATTCAGGAAAGCCAGAAACAATTGATTTCTTCTGCAGGTACAGCGGAGCAAGTTGTACAGGAGGTGAAGACAGTGATATCAGCTGTGATGACCGATGCTGTTGGTGGTATCGGTATTGGTGTTCCTAGCGTGGTTGATGTAGAAAAGGGCATCGTTTACGATGTGCAAAATATTCCTTCCTGGAAGGAAGTGCATTTGAAAAGTATTCTTGAAAAAGCCTTTGGAGTGCCCGTCTTCATGAATAATGATGCCAATTGCTTTGCTTTGGGAGAATATCGCTTCGGTAAAGGGCAGGGAACTCAGAACTTTGTAGGCTTGATCATTGGCACGGGAATGGCTGCCGGGATTGTAGTGAATGAGCAACTCTACAATGGACGCCACGGTGGGGCAGGGGAGTTTGGGATGATTCCTTACCTGGATCAATATGTCGAGTACTATGCTAGTGGCCAGTTTTTTGAAAACATCCATCAAGTATCAGGTCTCACTGTGGCTAAGGAGGCAGCAAAAGGAGAGGCAACGGCATTAGCCTATTTTGCGGAATATGGCCGCCATCTCGCCAACGGTATCAAGAGTATTTTGTATACCTTGGATCCAGACAAAATCGTCCTGGGGGGTTCTGTAAGCCAGTCCTACGCATACTTCAAAGAGGCGCTCTGGGAGGAGTTGTCAACTTTTGCTTATCAACCCATTATTGACGACTTGCAGATAGAAGTTTCAGAGGACCTGATGATTCCTGTTCTGGGAGCAGCTAGTCTTTGTTACCCTCCTTTGGCATAAATTTGTACCAATACCTCACCCTTCACTTACCTAAGACCGGGAAGGCAGTAGGATACCTACCTTCCCAAACCTCGCCTTTATTTATAGCGTTTGCCATGTTTAATGACCATGTCAACATCTTGTAGCAAACTGATATAGCGAAGTACATCTCCATCCACTGCTATGATATCCGCATATTTACCTTCACTAATGGTGCCTACCTCATTGCTTACACCCATAATAACTGATGGCCAATAAGTAGCAGCCTTGATTGCATACATCGGGTCAATGCCAAACTCATTTACCCAGACATCCAACTCATTCCAGGTAGACTGGCTATGGAATTTCATCGGGATACCAGAATCGGTTCCAATCAGCAATACCACACCCGCTTCCATTAGCTGCTTCACCTTGCGCTCCAGGGTAGGGCGGCGAGTGGGAGTGATCTGGAAATAAGGGAGGCGACCAGGATAGCGAATAGATTGCTTAATATCCTGGATGATAGAGTCGGGTAGTCCCAAATGCCAAGAATCGTTATCGAGTCTTTCAGGATTGTCCCTCACGTATTCATAGTTGTAAAGGCCTTCCACGGTCGGCGTCCAGAATAATGGTCCCAGATTCATCTGAGCCGTGCGCTCTTTGATCATCTCTAGCACATCGGCTGGGTATGCTGGTGCGGAGGAAAGGCCCGTATGTTCAAAGCAATCAATACCAGCCTTTAAGCCTCTACGAATCTCCTCCGGGCGATGTGAATGGGCCACCACAGTGAGATCATGTTTGTGAGCCTCATCCACCACGGCCTCCACCTCTTCCATAGTCATTTGATCCTGATCGATCAATTTGATACAATCCACCCCCGCATCCGCTAGTTTCTTGACCTTGGCTCGAGCATCTGCCACACCTCTTACCCCCCATCTAAATAATTCAGTTCCGGGATAGGGTTGATGTTGGATAAAAGGGCCGGACATGTACATGGTGGGGCCGTCAATCTCTCCTTTATTAATTCGGTCACGAACATTGATACTGGCTTCCAGTGGCGCACCCAAGTCTCGGGCACTCGTCACACCAGCCAGCAACAATTGATTGGCTGAAGAAGGCATGATCACGCTTTCGAAAAGATCAGGGTATTTTTTATCCCAATGCGCGTAATCACTATGGCCATTGATCATCAAATGGACATGCATGTCCCATAGACCAGGCATGACACTCATCCCCTCTGTCGAGATGATCTCAGCCCCTTCCGGTATGGCTAAATTACCTTGATGCCCCACGGCTTTAATCCGCTCCCCTTCGATGATGATGACACTGTTTTGAATCGGTGTACCACCAAAGCCATCGATTAGGGTGCCCCCAACTAGGGCTTTGATTTGAACAGCTTGTGTAAATGCTAGGAAAGGAACAAATAGGAAAAATACTATTTGGTAAAGCTTAATTGAACGCATGTGTGAAAGTTTTAAGTTGTTAGCCTAAGATAAATAAGTTCAAGACAGTTCTGACTGATTTTGGCGATTTTTAGCAGGATTCCAAGGGCATCCATCAAGGAAATAATCTATATTTGTTGTGCGTTTTATTGATGTGATGGTTTCACTACATACACTAAGACTACTGTGCCTTTCTAGTCGTTTTCCATATTGCCAGCAATTGCGTACAACTTTTTATACATCCCAATCGTCCCATGATTTAAGGTAAAAGAACACTTGTTCTTAGTGCATATTTGATGCTTACTTTCCACTCGAAGGGGCAGTACCAAATATGTACTAAAAGATAAGGACTACATTTTTTTCATTAAACGCCTTCTGTAATGAACCGAATTATTTTATTGCTCTTCTTGTTTGCTTTTATATTTTCCTGTAAGCAAGCAGAAGAGGGCTATGTGACTAAAACTGCAACGGATGAAGCAGGCTACACCTACGAATATGTTACAGGTGATGACTCTAAAACGAGCATTTACACATTAGACAATGGATTAAAAGTATACACCAGTGTATACAAGAATGCACCACGTATCCAGACCTTTATTCCTGTTAAAGCAGGAGGGAAGTTTGATCCAGCCAGTTCTACTGGATTGGCTCACTACTTAGAACACATGATGTTTAAAGGCACGGATGTTTTTGGTACCAAGGATTGGGCAAAGGAGAAAGTCTTAGTGGACAGTATTGAGCAAATGTTTGAACACTACCGTAGCTTGACTGATCCTGAAGAGCGTAAGGCTTGGTATGCTAAGATCGATGCGGTTTCTAAGGAAGCTTCTCAATTTGCGATTGCTAATGAGTACGATCGTATGATTGGCTTGATTGGAGCCAAAGGGACCAATGCTTATACGACGGATGATCGCACTGTATACATGAATGATATCCCTTCTAATCAACTGGAAAACTTCTTTAAGATTGAAGCCAATCGTTTCGGTAAAATTGTAAATCGTTTATTCCATACTGAGTTAGAAGCCGTATACGAAGAGAAGAACCGAAGCCTAGATAACGATGGCTGGAAAGTAGCTGAGGCTATGCCACGATTGTTGTTTAAGAACCACCCATATGGTACACAAACGGTAATTGGTACTATTGAGCACTTGAAGAACCCTTCGATCACGGATATCAATGCCTATTTTGAGAAATATTACCGCCCGAATAATGTGGCTATCTGCCTGAGCGGAGACTTTGATCCATCCGAAGCCGTTAAGTTGGCAGATCAATACTTCGGTAATTGGGAAGGCAATGACTTGGAAGCTTATAACCCTCCTGCGGAAGACCCTATCACCTCGGTACAAGTAGATACTGTTTGGGGGCCCAATTCAGAGAATGTTTCTTTTGGTTTCAGAATGGGTGGAACCTCCAGCAAGGATTATCACCTGTTGCAATTAGTTGATTACCTGCTAGCGAATAGTACGGCAGGTTTGATTGATCTAAACCTAAAACAAAAGCAAGCTGTATTGGAGGCTTATTGCTATGTCAATGCCATGAATGATTATTCCATCCACAATTTCTTTGGCCAGCCTAGAGAAGGACAAAGCTTGGATGAGGTGAAGCAATTGCTTTTGGATCAAATTGATCTCTTGAAAAAAGGAGAATTTGAAGACTGGTTGATTCAGGCAGTAGTTAATGACTTCAAGAAAAGCAAAATGCGTTCTCTGGAAAGCAATTCTGCTAGAGCCAACAATATGGTGATGGCCTTCACTAATGAAATGGATTGGGCGGAATATATCAGCTTGATCGAGCGCATGGAGAAAGTCACCAAAGAAGAGTTGATGGCTTTCGTGAATGAGCACTATGGAGATAACTACGGTGTGGTGTATAAACTGACCGGAGAAGATCCGAATAAGAAAAAAGTAGAGAAGCCTGCGATCACCAAAGTGGACCTAGACCGAGATTCCAAGTCTCCATTCTACCAGGCTATCGAAGATGCGGAGGTAGCTGATATCAGTCCGGTTTTCGTTGACTACGAAAAAGACATTGTAAAGTCTGAAATCAATCCAGGTATTCCTGTTTTGTATAAGAAGAACGAAGAAAATCAACTTTTCAACCTCTATTACCTTTTGGACTTCGGTACCAACGAAAATCCAAAAATGAAAATGGCCTTGGATTACATTCAGTACCTCGGCACGGAGAAGTACTCTCCGGAGGATTTGAAAAAAGAATTCTACAAGTTAGGCGCTGACTTCTCCGTATTCTCTTCAGAAGAACGCCTGTACGTAACCTTGAGTGGCTTGAGCGAAAATATGGTGGCTTCCATGGAGTTATTCGAAGAACTATTGGCCAATCCAAAGCAAGATGATGATATCTTGAAGAACTTGATCTCAGATAGCCATAAGCAACGTTCCGACGTGAAGAAGAACAAGGGAGCAATTCTTTGGGGGGCTTTATCGGCTTATGCCAAGTATGGTGAAGAATCTCCTTTTACCAATGTTCTTTCTAATGAGACCATGGATTTATTGGAGTCTGGCGAGTTGTTGGAGTTAGTAAAATCCATCCCACAAACACAGCATCGTATTCTATACTACGGACCATTGGCCTTGGAAGACCTGAATGCTACGCTTACAGAGCACCACCGTGTGCCAGAGAGCCTACAGCCAGCCCCGGAGAAAGTTAAGTTTGCAGAATTAGAGGCAGAAGATCCTCATGTGTTCTACACCGATTATGATATGGTACAGGCCGAGATTATCTTCCAAAGCCCAGGTGAGAAGTTCAATAAGGACCTTGCTGCCGAATCTCGCATGTTCAATGAATACTTTGGGGGTAATATGTCATCCGTAGTGTTCCAGGAAATTCGGGAAGCGCAAGGTTTGGCTTACTCGGTTTTTGCTAGCTATTCGCAAGGCACGAAGAAGGAAGCGAATGATCAGATCTTCGCTTACGTAGGAACACAGGTAGATAAGCAAGTCGAAGCTATGGATGCCTTATTGGATTTATTGAACAATATGCCTGAATCTGAGCAGAGTTTTGAAGCTTCCAAGAAAGCTATCATGAAGAAGATTGAAAGTGAGCGGGTAACTAAGACTTCTGTCTTGTTCAATTACCTGAATGCTGAAGAGAAGGGCTTGACCTACGATATCCGCAAAGACATCTACAGCAAAGTCAAGGACATGAGTATGGGAGACCTGAAAGCCTTCCATGAAAAGCATGTTAAGGACAAAAAATACAACTTGGCCATTATCGGCGATAAGAATAGGCTCAACTTAGTAGCACTGAGTAAATACGGTGTAGTGCAAGAACTAAGTTTGGCTGAACTCTTTGGCTATGATGATCCGAAGAAAGAATTGATGAACTAATAATTTTTAGTATGACCAGGAAAGCTGGATGCGATACGCGTGTGCTGCGTCCACTTTCTCTCACTATTCTACAGCGAGGCATCTGGATGTGAAAACATCTAGGTGCCTTTTTCGTTGTATTCTACGAATCATTAAAACTACCTATGCGAAGCTCTTTTAGTCTTCTTTTTCTTTTTCTGGCTGGCGCCTTATCCGCTCAGCATACAATCAACTTGACCTTAGAGGCACCAATCGGCAAGGGGACTATCCTAATTGCCGTTTACGGAAGCGAGGCTGATTTCGATGAGAATGAAAATGCAATAAAATCGGGTAAAGTAGTAGTATCCAAAGTGGGTACGTATCAAACTACCTTGGAAGACCTACCCAGTGGGAAGTATGTGCTAGCTTTGTTCCAGGATGTTAATGACAATGGTAAATTAGATACCAATTTCCTGGGTATTCCGAAGGAGCCTTATGCTTTTTCGCGGAGCCCAAAGGTGAAATGGCGAGCGCCGAAGTATGAGGAAGTAGTGTTTGATCTACAAGAATCCCAGGATTTAAAGCTGGTATTGAAGAAGTGGAAAAAGCGGTAGAGATTATTAATTAATAATGTATAGTGGATAAAGAAGAATTGGGCAGGGGATGGCCTTGTAATTATTAATTACGTCTTCAACATTCAACATTCTTCACTAAAGATGGATTGGCCGATCATATTTCGCATGTTGCTTTTCTTTGGGGCGCTGCAAGGAGCGGTGATGGGGGGCATGTTGTGGCGAACCGAGGAACCCCAGCGCCGGGCAAATCGCTTTCTAGCGATATTGCTGTTTTTTCTATCCTATCGCTTGTTGATGGTTGGGTTGAAAGTGAGTTATACCAGTTGGACGTATCATGTCTTTCTTGAGTACAATTGGTTGTACGGCGCTTTACTCTATTTCTATGTGCGGGCGTATGTGCAAGTCGACTGGCGATGGCAAGGGCGAGATTGGCTACATTTTATCCCAGTAGTACTAGAATTCATTTTTGCCAACTTCGTTAAAATCCAGAACTTCTACTGGGACGGAACGCAGGAGAGTCTCACTTGGATGGGTGCACAGGCTTATATCCTTTGGATGCATACTCCATTTCAGCTGATCATCTTTGCGGGGGTGATTCTGTTCTATACTTATAAGGGCTGGCAATTGATATCCGTAGAGGGAGGGGAGGAGACGGGCCAATTGCTGCCAGCATCTCTGCAATGGATCCGCTTAATTCTGCTCGCTTACTTCGTATTCGGTATCCTGGTTATTTTAGTTGGCTTGGTAGATTACCTCTTTTTTAATTATGCCTTCAATCCTTTTTACACCTATCCAACCTATTTGACTTTAGCCATCTTGACTTACTGGCTCGCGCTGCAGGGATTTGCGCGTCGGAAGGAACCGGTCCATGAGCGCCTGAAAACCCTGAAGCAAGACAAGCGGGATGAATTATCGCAATACCTGCCCGCATTGGAGCGCGTGATGCGAGAACAAAAACTCTATACGGAACCTACGCTCACCCTAGCTGGCTTAGCCGAAGCCATTGATATCAAGCCTTACCAATTGACGCAGATCCTGAACCGCTTATTACAGCAAAGTTTCAATGATTATGTAAATGCCTTCAGAGTAGAAGAGGCCGTCAGAATGATCCAGTCTCCCACCTATGATCATTACACCCTATTATCTATTGCCTACGAATCGGGCTTCAATTCTAAAGCTACCTTCAATCGCATCGTCAAAAAAATGACCGGTAAATCGCCAAACCAGATTAAACAGGATCGTAGCTAGACGCATCGAAAGGCTGGGCTTACAAATCCGATAGGAAAGGACAGCATAAAACTTCGGATGTTTTGCCTGTGCTATGCTTTTCGCTATAACAAGAACAAAGTTGACCACCACATCTTGGCTTCCCCATCTACAATTATTCATTCTTCATTCAACATTCTCCATTGAAAATAGGACTCAAATAAAAAATTGAGGCGATTTAAGGTGCTGAGACCCGCAAATTTGAGGAAAAAAAGAATGGATATGAAAACTTCAATCTTATTGTTCACTTTCCTCTTAGGTATGCAAACATTGGCTGCTCAGGCTCCGGCAGAGACCGCTCCGCTCCCCGAAAAATTAGCAGCCTTGCCACAGAAACTAAAAGTAGGGCATTTCCCTAGTCCGGTGCTGGCTTCTACCGACCCAGACGAACCCGGTACCTATTTTTGGAAACATAACTCAACCCTCTTTTCTGCCCAAGAAGACGCCACGATCGTCGAGGGGGGCGCTTACATCTACTACAATGACCAATGGAATCTCAGAGTAAGTATGTCCGCCAAGGAGTTTGCTAAACTCTTTGGGGTTCAGAAGGGCTTGATGAAGGCGGGACAGCCTTACACCTTCGTAGACAATTGGCGCAGGGATTCGCGCTTGTATGGAGGCTGGGCCATGTGGTATGTGATTGCCGAATTACCTTCTGGCGAGCGGGTTTGTGGAATCGGAAAACTGGATACCGTTGGAAAACTCTATGGCGAATAACAAGAAGCATCACACCTTTTATTACTTCAAAATTATAGCATCATGAAAAATATTGTAAGTACTATTCTATTTTCATTCGTAATTGTTCTATCTACTTTTGCTCAATCTTATTCCCTGCTGGATAGTAAGGTAGGATGGGAGGGGAAAGCGGCCTTCAATGCCTACGCTCTTTCTGGATCAGTGGAATTGGATCGCGCGGAGTTTGGAGGCTCCAAAGAAGCACTCACTACCGCTGAGATTGTAATGGATATGAGAACAATTGAATCCGAAAACGCTCGCCTGATTAAACATCTGAAATCGAAAGACTTCTTCGAAGTAAAGCGATACGAGCAGGCTACATTCGTTATGAAATCGAAGCTTACTTTGCAGGAAGGGAAGCAAGAAATTAGTGGAGACTTGACCATTAAAGGAATTACCCATCCGATTTCTTTCCCCGTGGAGCTAAAAGCAGAAGGGGAGAAGTGGCTGATGGCAGGCGTAATGGCGATCGACAGAACCCAATATGGGATCACCTTTAACTCACCCACCTATTTCGAAAAGCTAAAGGACCAAGCGATTGCGGATGAATTTGAATTGAGTTTTAGTTTGACGCTAGGGCAGTCGGCGCAGGCCATGCGATAAGGATGGCTGGATCACTCCTGTCGGCGGTTGAAGGTTTAATGTTGCACGCTTAGAACGAAATGCCCCCCAGTCTATATGTTCATTAAACCTTCAACCAGCCCCACCTCACGCCTTAAGATCTTTTCCCTTTACTAGGGCTTTGATTCAATCGCTTTTGCTCAATCTTATCTTGTTGTTGCCCACCGAAAATGAGATCTGTGCTGGAGTAGGTGGTCCCAAAATTTTCAGCCAACTTAGCTACCTGACTCAAGGCGTCCACCAATTGCCATTCGGTTAATTCTTTGAGCGGGTGGGTGAAAATGCTAATCACGAAACCCTCATATATGCTGTATTTGGCATCCAATGCTGTGTGGAAATTAGCAATTAGCATGTTTCGGAGCTGTTTATTTTCCAACTCACTTTCTTCCATGATCGGCGTGAAGATGCGCATGCGATTATTGTCCTCGTCGGTTACGACTAGCAGCACATGATTGTGGATGAAAACTTGCCAGGAACCCGCATCGCCTTCCAAGGCCGAAGCATTTTCCTCCAAGATTTTACCCATTTTCTTGTTATTCATTCCCTTCTGAGCGGGTAGAGTGGAGAAGCCAAGGCAACAAACGGAAAGCAAAAGTAGAGCTAGTCGCATGGATGAAGAATTTAGGTTCCATACAATTTAGCATTTTTCGCATAAAGCTGTCAGAGAGAAAAGGCAAAACATTGCAATTGCATGCCTAGGCGACAGTCTAACGGTTATAACGCACGTTGCGAAACCGGTCCGTCACCAGGCGTTGCCACAAATTCCGATCCTCAGTGATCACCAAGGCGACGCCCGCTAACTCTTGCTGGAAATCCAATAACTGATTGTAAGTGGTATTTAGCTTGCCCTCACTGGGAGAGTCAAAATCCCCGACGGTGAGTTGATAGATCGGTTCGGCATCTTCGCCAGGATTTGGGACAGGAGCTATATTGGTTACGGTACCTTTCAGTATTCCATATTCTTTATAGGGATAATTATCTAGGCGGATATTGACAACCATCCCGCTGTCCACTTTACCGGATCGGGCTACCGGCAGTGCTCCTCTGGCAATAATCATTCCCTGACCCTCATAGGGGATCACCGTCATCACCAGCTCATCTGATTGCACAAACTGATGTGGACTCCATATCTTGGAGAAGGAAACCTGTCCATCCACGGGGGTGATTAAGGTATATTTTAGCTTCCATTCATCTATAGCACCCCGGAGTTCCTTAAGTTTGGCCTGGATGTTGAATTTGCCGGAAGCTACCTCATCCGATTGTTCTTTTTCCAGAGAGATAATCTCTTTTTTCAGCCGATCAATCTCCAGTTTATTATTGATCTGTGCCGATTTTTTAGTTTTCAGTTCTCGCTTCTTGCTAAGTGTGGCCCCGGTAGCCGCCTCGTAATTAATCTGACTTTCAGCCCCATTTTCCACTAATTGACGGAGCCGTTCCTCGTTCTTTTCAGCCATATGTACCTCCCTTTCTAGCAGAAATACCTGATCGATAATGTTTCGATTCATTTCTCTGGTATTCCGAATCTGATTACGGAGCACTTTTATCCTTTTATAATTGGCATCACTGGTAAGTGTGTAACGTTGTAGATCTATCTGTTGTAGTAATTCCGCATAGACTCCTTGGATCGTCCCTAATTGTAAGCCGACTTCTGGGGTACTGTTG
>JAHQWA010000403.1 GCA_019634045.1 Saprospiraceae bacterium | reverse complement strand
TGATTTCGATGAGGACGGTATCTGTGATCGCTTGTAGATAATAAGTTTTGTGTTCTAGCAGTTTAGTCGCTCCGGGTGCCACTATCGTTTTTTTGGCAGGTCGAATGATAGTGGTCTTTTCCTTCCCTTCTTCATCAATAAAGAAAGCTCTTATCGCCCCGGAAACGATGAAGGCTACTTTATCTTTATAATTCCCTTCCTGCCAGTACGCTTTCTTGTCAAGCTTTACAATAGTGCTCTGGCGCTGCAATAGATCTAGATTTTCCGCGGAAAGGAAAGGATATTGCTGATGTAGTGTTTGATAATATTCCTGGCTCATGCTATTAGTTGAAAAAGCGCAATACAGCTTCCCGATCTTTCGCTGGAGCCAGCTGCCAATCCGTTCCACTATGTTGGGTGGCTCTTCGATAAAGGGTTCCCGTAAATAGAATATTAAAGAATAAATAGATGCCCAATAAAACCCAGTCTATGATTTGTAGGACAGCATTTTCGTATGGCAAAATGAATAAAGTAATGGAAGCTATGACTACAAAGGAAGAGAAAGAGTAACTCTCTACAAAAAAACGATCTACGTGCGTTTGTTTGGCGCTCTTTGGGAGGGCATCTGTGACTACAAATTGAAAAGCGACCAGTGCTAAAAATATCGTTAAGGCGATCGCTAGGCGTGCATCCAACATTTCCACTGGAATCAAGAAGGTTAAACCGCATAGCAAATTCGAAATCAAGGCCACACTCAAGATTTTCGAAAAGTAGTACTTGTGCTTCCGACGGATCGGAATATCCCATTGCAGGCGAGGATGTCGACCAAACATGCTGGTCCTGTATTGGTGGGAAAAGGTTCGTATGGAGCAATACTCCTTGCCGATTTTCCATTCTGGTAAATTGACATGCTGAGCGATACTAATAGCTCCTTTCCCATCTTCTTGAAGCAGAGTAGAGAACAACTCTTTGTTACTATAATTAATGGCTGGGGCTTGTGTTGGATCAACGATGAGTACTATCTGATCCTCTTCATCCCAAAAGGACATATCTACTACCATGTGCTGCGTATCAAAGGGAAAGTCCGGCAATTGATCGACCATGCCGATCAATTTGAATACCCCAAGCTGTCTGATCGTGTATTTATAGTGCGGCACTTCGGAACTCGTGACATACTCCAAAGAAGTATAGGATGCTTCATCCAGTTCCTTCTTGTTCATTACTTCAAACTTGGGCCACCAAGCTGTTTGTTCTCCATGCTTATCTACACTTGGA
The DNA here is from genome assembly GCA_019634045.1 of Saprospiraceae bacterium. GTDB lineage: Bacteria > Bacteroidota > Bacteroidia > Chitinophagales > Saprospiraceae > DT-111. The sequence goes on along the minus strand of JAHQWA010000403.1, from coordinate 6,929 downwards.
GGAGGTGCCTGCCAGGTGAAAACTAGGTAGAAGTCAGCCTGAAAAGATTGATTAGCTGAATCTAAATCTGAAAGTTCGTGAATGTAAAGCTGCACTTTGATGGGGAGCCTGGCCTCGGCCAAGTCCGCTTTCGGAACCTTTTTATCGAATATCCATCCTTCCATAGTGCTTAGTTGGTTTAGTTCAATTCTTGCAGATAGACAAAACTAAATATATTCGATATTTCTTCTAGAAATTCAAGCTAAGCTTTTTGGGCATGCCTGACTGCTTACTTTAATTTTTTAGAAATACTTATCCGAAAGGCTTGTTTTGGATGGATCAATGGCGAGCCCCGCCTGAAATTTATTGAGGGGGATTTAGATCCTTCAGATACAGAATTTCAGTCTCAAAACCTATCCGGTCGACTCCGTTTACCTCAATCAGCATCTCAAAATACTGGGGAATGTACCCGAGTTCGGTTTGCATATGAGCTTCGATCTTGCTCATTTTACTAGAGGTCACAAAATTTCGGAGAGATTCCGAAGCGGCCGTGTCCCATAAGCCACCAAACATAAAGATGGTGTTGTCGTTGGGACCAGGATATTTGGCGATAAATCCAAAATCTGTATGCTGTTCGTCAGGATCCCCCTTAGGTCTAAACCTAAGTACCTCTTCCTCCTGTGGTAGCAGGTATTGATTGGGCTTGGAACCATCATACTCAAATTTACTTTTGTCGAAGTACGTGTTGAATATGCCTGCAGTTTTTTGCATGCCGACAAAAACGATATTATAGTCATGTAGGTCCTGCGCGCCCATGCTCGAGCCTGGCCTGATGTACAACTCTTTCTTGGGGTGAAACATCTTGGTTAGGCTGTTAATCCACTCGCTACTACCATTAATGAGGTGGGTGTAGCTTATTTCTTGCAATTGCTTGCCTTGATTCTCTTTCAAATCCCGATAGGCTTCGAATTGAGCTATCGAATTAATCTCTGGCTTCCGCACATTTTGAGCTTCCCCACTGACAGTGTCCACTTCGGAAAAGATGAATAAGTCTCCTAGAACGACTTGGATCGGTTTGTCCTCGTGGAAAAACTCCTTCCAGAAAATAGATTCGGAAAAAATTTCTCCCGGCTGCTGCGCACTGAAGAATAGGAAGATCACATTAACGATCAGGGAACCCGCTAAAAGAATCGAAAGTGCAGGAAGGAGGTGTTTGGGCTTGATCGATAGAATGGATAGACTCTTGTCGCGCTCTCGTACCGTGAATTTTACTTTATAGCCGCCCTTGGGGATGGACAATATGTACCGCTCATCTTTGCCCTCATTACCGTAATACTGCTCTAGTTTCTTTCTTAAGTGGTAAATGTACACTCTGATTTTAGAAGTGTCCGAGCCAGCAAAGTTTTTCCCCAATAAATGTTCCGCAATGGCTTGTTCTTTCGGGATGTTGCCAGCTTGAGTACCCTCTACCAGAAAGCGCAGTAGTCTCGGATAGGTTGACGAAGCGCCTAGGGAAGTGCTACGCTCAATTCTCTCCAGTAATGCGCTCAATTCTTTGTCAGGTATCATCTTACAATCCCTTTGTGGCTATTGGCAAGAACGTGGACTCGACTAGACTTTTGGGCGGTCAATAAGGCCCGCAAGTGGGAGTCAATTCGGGTTCTAACTGATTTTTAACGGTTAAAACAACCGTTAACTTGATAGACTCACCGTAAATCTAAGTAAATTTCTACTGCGCTAAGGATTCTTTATATTAGACTTTATGATGGAGTCCTGTTCTCTATTCTCGAAAGGATAAGTCGACTCAAAATTCTTATTGCAAATGTCCAATTGGTGTAACAAGTTTAGCTGTTTTCTGGTTTTCCTGACTTTGGCCAGCTGCGGACCTGAAGTTCCGGAAGCGGTAAAGGTGGCAGAAGTTGGCCTTCCACAGCTTGTGGATTACAACTTTCATGTTCGCCCGATCTTGTCAGATAAATGTTTTGCTTGTCATGGCCCCGATGCGGAAAACCGACAGGCTGGCCTAAGACTCGATCGTGCCGAAGATGCTTTCAAGGGGCTTGAAAATGGAAAGGGGAAAGCCATTGTGCCCAAGCATCCGGGAAAAAGTGAGGCCTACCTTAGAATGATCGCGACGGCGGATGATCAGCTCATGCCGCCCCCAGATTCACACTTGAAATTATCCGGCCAAGAAATAGCCATTATTAAACGCTGGATAGAACAAGGAGCAGAATACAAACCGCATTGGGCCTTTGTTCCGCCCGTGAAAAGTAAGTTGCCGAAGGTAGAGGATGAAACCTGGGTGCAGCAACCGATGGATCACTACGTATTGGACAAGCTACAGCGTTCCGGCTTAACACCTTCCGAACGGGCTAGCAAGGAAACGCTGATTCGTCGAGTTACCTTTGACCTTACGGGGCTTCCGCCGACCTTGGATGAAATAGATGATTTTCTGGAAGACGATAGCGATGGTGCTTACGAAAAGGTGGTAGATAGATTACTTGCTGCTGCTACTTACGGGGAGCGCATGGCTGCAGAATGGATGGATGTGGCTAGATATGCCGATAGCGATGGATACCTGGATGATAAGCACCGAGCGTTTTACCCCTGGAGAGATTGGGTCATCAATGCCTTCAATCAGAACATGTCTTACGACCAGTTTATCAGTTGGCAGATTGCCGGTGATCAGATACCCGATGCTTCCAAGGAAAGTACCTTGGCCACCGCCTTTAATCGCCTACACAAGAAAAATTCGGAAGCGGGTATTGTGTTCGAAGAATATCGAGTCGAGTATGTGGCGGACCGAACCAATACCCTAGGCAAAGGAATTCTAGGTCTATCTCTGGAATGTGCTCGCTGCCATGATCATAAGTATGATCCGATTTCACAGAAAGATTATTATCAACTCTTTGGGTTCTTCAATAGCACTTTTGAAATGGGTACTCCAGTCTATGGCCCAGGGCAAGTGCCGGGACCAGCCTTGCTTTTATCTAGTGAAGCGGAAGATGTAAAGATTGACGAGATAAAGGCCATGATCAAGAAGCTGGAAGGAAATGTGGAGGAAAAATATGCCAATGAAGCGGGATTTCAAGCGTGGGCGGCTACCCTAGCCCAAACCTATCCGATTGGCAAAGGGATAGAAAGCGCCAATATCGCCTATTACCCCTTCGACAAGCTTAAACCTTCGAAGAACGATAAGGTGTTTCAGTCAGCGAACCTTAAAAATACCAGCCTACCTGCCGAAGTGGTCGAGCCGATTCATAAAGAGGGTTTTAAGGGCAAGGCCCTGTACGTTAGTGATTATAACCGAATCAAACTTGGGGACAAATTGGGTTGGTATGACCGTACCGATGATTTCTCTTTTCAGCTCCAATTAAAACCGGATACGGTTTATGACGAGGTTGGGGTGCTGTGGCACGCCGAGAGCTTAAGGCTAGGGCTAAAAGGGTATTCGCTCCATTTGGCAGATAATCGAGTTCGTTTCATAATGGCTATGTCCTGGCCGCAGAATGCGATTCAAGTCACGAGCAAAGCCAGTATAGAACCGAAAAAATGGAGTCAGGTGACCGTGACCTATGATGGTTCCAGCCAAGCTGAGGGGGTGACTCTCTTTATTGATGGGCAGAAGCAGGAGGTGGAAATCGATTATAATAATTTGTACAAGAGTATCTTATTTAAGCCAGACATCCACACCTACGGGTTTAGTGGCATGACCCTTGGCGTGCGAGATAAATTCATCCCTTTTAAAAAAGGAGGACTGGACGAACTAAAGATATTTGATCGACAACTTTCCCATCTGGAAGTACTCCAGACTTTTGATCCGGAAAAGGCCGAGGAAGTGCTGGCCCACAAAAAGTCCAATCTAGATTTGCTACGAAACCATTACTTCCTAGTAGAGGACCAAGCGGCAAGCGTGGCCAGAAAGGAATTGAAGCAAGCCAGAGCTCAAGAAAACGCCTTAATCAGCGATATCGAAGAAATTATGGTGATGGGTGACCTACCATCCCCCAGACCCACCTTTGTGCTAGACCGTGGCTCCTACGACGCACCCGCTGCACAAGTGGAGCCATCAACCCCGGAGTCGGTCTTGGCTTTTGACGAAGATTATCCGAAAAATAGATATGGTTTAAGCCAGTGGCTGTTCCAAAAAGATCATCCACTGACTGCTAGAGTCTTCGTCAACAGAATTTGGCAGATGCATTTTGGTAAAGGCATTGTGCGCACCTCTGATGACTTTGGCGCACAGGGTAGTTTGCCCTCTCATCCGCATCTATTGGATTGGCTGGCCATTTATTTCATGGAAAGCGGTTGGGACATTAAGGCTTTACATAAAGTCATTGTCACCTCAGCCACTTACCAGCAAAGTTCTAGGGTTAGCAAACAACTACTAGAAAAGGATCCAGAAAATGTACTCTTGTCTCGAGGGCCACGCTATCGCCTACCTGCCGAGATGATTCGAGACAATGCCCTGGCGGTGAGCGGACTTTTGGTACAAAAACAAGGAGGTAGTAGTGTCTACCCTTATCAACCCGAGGGCCTTTGGGATGTACTGACGACTAAGCATTGGGCTTATAGATATCTACAAGAAAATGGTGATGGCCTATACCGCAGGAGCATTTATACCATCTGGAAACGGCAATCTCCTCCTCCCTACATGCAGATCTTTGATGTGGCCAATCGCGGTGATTGTGAAGTGAACCGAACCTTGTCTAGTACACCCCTTCAGGCCCTGAATCTATTGAATGATCCACAATTCGTGGAAGCATCTAGGGTGTTGGCAGAACGACTATTGCAGACAGAACCAGAACCAGAGCTGCGGCTAGAAAAACTCTTCCGTTTGCTAACTGGCCGCAAGCCAGACCTGGCGGAACGTAAAATGTTGGACGACTTCTACCAGGAAGAATTGAAACACTTTACCGAACAAGAAGAACAAGCCTTAGCTTTCATGAACAATGGAGCGCAAGACTGGGATAAGGATTTAAACACTTCTGAAGTGGCTGCCTTGGGAATAGTGGCTAGCTCGATCATGAACACCACAGAGGCCTTTACCAAGAAGTAATGGTCACACTGCCATAAAATCTATCATAAGCAATGAATTTATTCGATCAAAACAGGCAAACCCAGCAAACGAGGAGGGACTTTCTAAAGAAATCCGGAATGGGATTAGGTGCTTTGGCGCTCTCCAGCTTAATGGGCGGGGATGCCTTGGCAAACCCACTGACTACGGCAATGGTCAATAATGGTGGGGTACTAGGTAATGGACATTTTCCCGCCAAAGCGAAAAGGATCATTTACTTGTTTCAGAGTGGTGGCCCTTCGCAAATTGAAACTTTTGACTATAAGCCCGCCTTGGAAAAATGGCATGGACAAGAGATCCCTGATTCCATTCGTGGGACGCAGCGCAATTCCGGTATGGTGGCGAGTCAATCTACCTTTCCGCTGGTATCCTCGATTTATGATTTTAAGCAGTACGGTAAATCTGGTGCCTGGGTGAGTGAACTCTTCCCCTACATAGCGCAGATTGTTGATGATTTGTGTATTGTCAAATCCGTCTATACAGAAGCGATCAATCATGAGCCTGCGGTGATGTTTGTACAAACGGGATCGATGATTAGTGGAAGGCCGTCGATGGGGTCCTGGTTGAGTTATGGATTAGGGTCAGATAATAAGAACTTACCCAATTTTGTGGTGATGACTTCACATGGCGGCGGCGGCCAACCCCTTAACTCACTGGCCTGGGGTAGTGGTTTTTTACCTTCTCATCACCAGGGCGTGCAGTTTCGATCTGGAGAGGAGCCGGTACTATACCTGAACAACCCACACGGCGTGCATAGGGATGACCGTAGAAGGGCATTAGATCGGATTAAAGCCTTTAACGAACATCAGTTGGATATGTGGGGAGATCCTGAGATTAACTCCAAGATCAACCAATATGAAATGGCTTTTCGCATGCAGGCCTCTGTCCCCGAAACGGTGGATATCTCCAATGAACCCGATTACATTTATGAGATGTATGGCGAGGAGGTGAAGCGGCCAGGCACCTATGCCAGGAATTGTTTGCTCGCCAGGAAACTTGCGGAACAAGATGTGAAATTCATTCAGCTTTATCATACCGGTTGGGACCAACATGGGGGCCTTCCCAGAGGTATCCGCAATCAAGCACTAGATACGGATCAGGCTACAGCGGCGCTGATTAAGGATCTGAAACAAAGAGGTTTACTAGATGATACCTTGGTGATTTGGGGCGGAGAGTTTGGGCGGACTAGTTTTTCTCAAGGCAAGTTGACCGCCAATAACTATGGCCGAGATCATCATCCTGGCTGCTTCACCATGTGGATGGCTGGGGCTGGGGTGAAGCCTGGAATGGTCTATGGAGAAACCGATGAATTCAGTTATAATGTCGTGAAAGACCCGGTGCATGTCCACGACTTCCAAGCTACCCTAATGCATCTACTTGGGATTGACCATGAAAGGCTGACGTACAAATACCAGGGGCGGAGGTTTCGACTCACCGATGTACATGGCCACGTAGTCAAGGACTTGCTTGCCTAGTAAAAAAACGCAGTAGAAGTAAGCCTGCTTATTTGGCTACTTCTTCAAAGCGCTGCATCCAGTCCTTACGCTCTTGGCTAAAGAAATAGGCCTTTGATTTGAAGGGCGGGACATGGTGTTCTTGTAAGTCAATCAGGGAGACCTCCGGTAAATCAATCGGGTTGGTCGGGATATGTTGGGCTAGTTCCTGCTTGATCGTATTGAACTCCGCTCTGATCACAAGGTTATGCCATTCTTCTGGGTCTTCTGATAGGTCATATAGTTCTTCTGAGTCGTCGATGTAGCGGATGTAATGCCATTTGTCATAACGGATCGAATAACTTCCATAGTCGTAGGTAGTAATGATCGGGCGCTGAAGGATGGTATCCGGGTTTTCCAGGATAGGGCGCAGAGATCGG
>JAHQWA010000029.1 GCA_019634045.1 Saprospiraceae bacterium | reverse complement strand
AATGAAAAGAAGCATTTTCATCAATTGAGTCAATGGGCAAAACTGTTAATGCTTAGTGGCATTCTCATCTTATTCTTGTTAGAAATTTAAGCGCTTACGAATGCAACATAAGAAACTAATCCTAGCCTCCAAATCTCCTCGCCGCAAGCAGCTATTGGAAATGGCAGGCATTCCCTTTACCATCCGCACTAAAGAAGTAGAAGAAAATTATCCGGCAGATCTGCCTGTTCTGAAAGTAGCTCCCTTTTTAGCCCAGAAAAAAGCACAGGCTTGCCGTGATTTTATAGAAGGGGATGAAATTTTGTTATCGGCGGATAGTGTTGTAATCCAATCTGGTGTCATTTATGAGAAACCGGTAGATAGAGCTGATGCCAAACGAATTTTATCCATCTTGTCGGGAAAAATGCATACCGTCGTAACGGGAGTTTGTCTGCTTTCAAAAGATAAGGAAAGAATATTTGCCGGGCACTCGCGCGTGTTCTTTGATGAACTGAGCGAAGCGGAAATCGAATACTATATCGATACTTATAAGCCCTTTGATAAGGCTGGAGCCTACGGTATTCAGGAATGGATTGGCTTGTGTAAGATTAATAAGATAGAAGGAACCTATGCCAATATTATGGGCTTGCCTGTGGATTTGGTGTATAAAGAATTGCAAGTATTCTAAGATCGAATTTCGAAGCTTGGGAGTTCCTCTTCATCAACGGCTCAGGTCCCACACCCAATGCCCTGCACTATCAAAGTAGCCGATTTTGTCTCCTTGTTCTACCCGAAACAGCCCCTTGCCCGCATAACTTATAAACTCAAAATCTGGCTCCACAATCAGTTCTCCTTTCAGATTAATCAGTCCGTTAAAACCTTCTATCCGCACTTTGGCATACCCATTTTCGAATTGATCAATTCGGCCGTACTTAGGAGGAATAACCTCGATCCCTTTCCGGTTGATGATCCCCCAACGATCTTTGATTTGGACTACTGCCACGCCGTGCTGAAACTCGCGAGCCTTTTGATAATAACCGTTATAGAGATCTGATTTTTCTGTAATATAATAGAAGCGAAATTTATTATCTCTGACCAAACCTCGCCCATCTCGAAAACCTTCTAAACGATCGATTCCCGGTTCGAGAATGAACTGGCCAGAAGGATCAATCAAGCCCCCATTTCTCAAGCCCCCCCGGTATACCACGGCACGATTCCCGGCAAAATCCTGACAACGGGAGAATTCGAAGGGTATCTTCATTTCGCCGGTGCTCGAGATATAGCCGCATTTTCCCGATTTGTAAGCCGCAGCAAAGCCATAGCTAAAATCCGAAAGTTTGCTATACTCACAAGGGACCACCAGTTTGCCTCGCGCATCGATAAAGCCATAATTTGCTCGGTACTTCACTTTAGCCAGTCCTTCGCTAAAGTTGGAAATTTGGAGATAATCCAAATTGGTGATTTTATGCCCTTTGCGATTGATCAAACCATAGCGAATTCGCTTGTTGCCAAATCGCACCTTGGCCACCCCGAATTGGTTGAAAGCTGCAATCTGTGTGTACCTACTCGGTCTTAGAACATAGTCCCCGCTACGGTCAATCAGTCCGTATTTTCCATCCACTACCACTCTCGCTATACCCTGCTGAAAATCAAAGGCTCTATCGAAATTAGCAGGAACGATAAAGGCCTCTTCCTCATTAATGTAGCCCACCTTATTGCGAGAATACACCCAAGCTAATTCATCCTTGAATGATCCAGCTCTTCTATATTTGAAGTCTATCACCACTTCTCCAAGACGATCAACGTAACCCCACTTATTTCCAAGTTTGGCTGCGGCTTTACCGTCGCTAAATTTCTTCACTTCTTGAAATCGACAAGGTATGACCTCCACTCCATCCGCATTGACAAAGCCCCATAGGTCATTCCGTTTAACCGCCAGTCGCCCCTCAGAGAACTGCCCCAATTCATCGTAAGTCGCACTCACTCTCAGTTGTCCCAAGGTGTCGATTAGACCGTACTTAGGTTCCTCTACATAAACCTTGATAATTTTATTATCAGTATTCTCAAGAAACTGAACGCCGTCGTATTGGCAAGGGACCAATTCTTTTCCAGTATTCTCCATCAATCCCCACTTTTGCTCACACTGCACGATCCCCACTTCATTGACCATATCCTGTGCAAAAGTATACTGTGGGCTAACAACCACTTTGGCCGTGGTATCAAGATACCCCCATTCACACTCATGACACACCAGAACAGCCTCCTGGCGAAACATCTGGTCGTACTTCGTGTAATCTACCATGGAACTACTGACCAGTATATCGGAAAGAAAATGGTTTAATCTAGCCAATCCATAAGTTTGCTTCATACTGCCGGAGATGCGTCCTCGCCTGCTCATCCTAGCAACTCCCTCCTGAAATGGGCCGATAAAGGCATAGTCATCAGCCACAATTCTACCGGTTTGATCCAAGAGGCCAAATTTACCTCCGGCAAAAAGGCATCTAGCCAGTGGATAGCCATCCCGAAAGTCATCAAACTCGACATTCCAAAAGTTCATTTCGGAAATGAGCAGGCCGACTTCATTTTTCACCAGCCCATAGACCATGTCAAAGCGATAGGTGGTGCGCTCAAACTCGTAGCGAAGATCCTTTTTGATACCAACGATCGTAAAACCCAAATCCCGCTCTACCTTTACATAGTGGAATTTCGGTTCGATCTGGATTTCACCCGTCGCTAACCTCCTAAGTCCCCAGCGATCAACTTCCGGCGAGTAGAACCATTCAAACTCATCGAGTAGAAAGTCATTTAAGTCTCCCTGCCCCAAGAATTCTATCCCTGCCTTCGCTTTTATCTTCACGGTAAAATGATTGCTAAAATTACTGTTGTCAACCAGGTGCCCATCTTTATCAAATTCGAAAATGGTTAGGGCCTCATCTGCAGCTCCTGTCCCTTTGTTCACGTAAGCCTTCGCTTTCCGGTCTTCCAGCACAATGCGATCAAAAACCGGCGTCACAACCTCCTCACCATCATAATTAACCACCCCAAACTTACCCTTGTCTTTCACCAATCCCACTTTGGATCGTAGCGGTGCGATATAGTCATACTTTAGATCTATAATTGGGCTTCCACTCTTAGCTACTACGCCCCATTGCCCCCCTTTATTTACCCTAAAGTACTCAGGTCCATAAGTCTGAATCTCATCATATTGGATCGGCAAGACTGGGCTTCCACATTGATCAATCAAGCCCAACTGTCGCTTGCGCTTCACAATCAATAACTGCCTTGTTAAGGGATAAAAGTCATCAAAGTAGCCCTTGGTAATGATCCGTCGGCAAGGTAGGGAGTAGACGAAGGATTTGCTATCGGCGATCAGTTTAATAAAGCGTGGGGATAATCTTTCGAAAGAATCAAAGCGTGGAGCTATCTGTTCCATCCCGCTGGCATTCACTGCTCCCCACTGACTTCCTTTTCGGTAAAAGATTAAGCTGTCGCTGAAAAAACGAATTTCAGATGCCAAATTCGGAAGGACCAGCTTCCCGCCTTGGTCATATACGCCCAATTCGTTGGTCTTCCGCGTCACAAAGTATTTTTCCTCTATAGAAATTTCATCAAAATCTGCATTCAGGACCTCCTTGCCCTTGCGATTCACGATTCCCCACTTATCCTTTTTGGTGTAGGCCAAAAAGTCATCCGACCAAATTTCTACTCGATCATACCCTTTCGGGAGAATAACTTTCCCATTCAAATTGATAACCAACCATTCACCGCGATCCATCACAGCGACCATGGTTGAATCCAATACTTTTAGGTCATCATATTTGGGGAGCACCACCTCTTTGCCTGCTTCATTCAACAAGCCCACTCGGCCTGCCCGCTGCATCACAGCATAGCCGTACTTCTTGAATTCTCCAATGGCATCATAATTGGCATCCAATGCCATTTTACCATCGGCATCAATTAACCCCCACTTTTTATTGATCTTAACGGGAAAGTGCGCTTGAGCCTGTACTGTACAGCTAAGAGATAGGAGAATCGGAAGAATGCATAAAAAGCGCTTCAACGAAACCGGGAGTTGTTTTCGGTACATACCTCTATTTAACGTAGAATTCTATAATAAATTATAGTAATCTCAAGCAGCTGAAATGCGTAGGCTGACCGATAATTCCTAGGATCGTATCAAACAATTCTAGGATTGGTTTTTCTCCCCTTTTTTCGCATTTCTACGTAAAGCAGAGTTTCAGCATTGATCTTAAAACTTTGCTTTTACATCATCATGTTAGGAACTAACTATACCGTTATGAATACAAAAATCTTACAAATAGTAGATTTCCATATATTACTATAATGCGCCCCTTTCCATAAAGTTACAAAACAAAGGCATTTTTGTGATTTCCCCAAGGACAGACGACAAATTTAACGCCACCTTAGGTTAATCCAGGGCATCTTTTAAGATATGGTAGGTATTTGTGATGTATTGGTCAGTTTTGCAACGAAAAGCTACCCTCTACCTGCCAGCCATCTACTTGATGCCGCAATAAGGTAAGGTTTTCCACTGTAAATGTTCGCAGATAAGATTGTTCAGAAAAGTAGGCCCAGGCTTGAGGGAAAACACTTTGCTCTAGATCCCGGAAGGCGATGGTCATGTGTGGATGAAAACCGAAGGGGCCTTTGTGCTCAACGCCAAGCGCCCTTTCTATTTCTGTTTTCAGCTGCTCCTGCATTTCGACTAAGAGCGGCTCGGTTTTTACATCGACAAATATGACCCGTGGAGCAAAGCAATCAAAGTCTTGGAGTTTCAAGTCAAAAGGTGAGGATAAAAAACGAAATGAATCTAAAAATCGGTTCAAACTATTTCTATCAGCAACCGGCCATCGAAACGGAGAGATTAAGGTTATATGCGGTGGTGAACGCAGGGCATGTTTGCTATTGAAATGAGTTGAAGCGTATTCTTTAAAGCTTGTAACTTCTTGCTGTAGATCCCTTGGTGGAAGGATAGCTATAAAAAATAAATCAGTCTGATTCTCCATTACAATTCTTCAGCCAGGTAATCCTCCTTACTGCGTTGCTTCCGCTGCGAAAGATGATAAATAATCATACCAAAACCACCAAACATAAAAATCATGGCAAAATAGGCAGTCTCCGAAGGTACCCCTCCTAGTTCCAGCGCCCAGCCGGCCACTAGTCCTAAACCGAAAGAAGCAAACAAGATCCCCGTCTTTAGTACTCGATTCGATTCAGCCTTCTGCATTTGTGCCCTATACTGCATTGGATCCTTACCCTGCTGGATCAAAGCCATCCGCTCACGATGTCTGGAAGTATAATGCATATAGACGTAAAACGAAAGTGATCCAAAGGTGCAAATTATGGCAAGTATGGGGATCAATGTTTCAATCATGTCCATCTTTCTTTTTAAACCCTCTGACGAGGTCAATTAAAATCAGGTTACAAACTCCGACTTTTTTCTGAATTTTTCTAAAATTATTGAGATTCTTCCCTCCTCAAGCCATTCTAATAGGGGAAGAATTCAATTCTGAACATCCTACTATTGTAGGGACTTTGATGGGAGGTCTGACCTAATACCCAAAATTTGTATTTTGCATGGCCGGGTGTAAGGACTACTTGGATCGAAAGACGGGGTTCCTATCAGAACTTTTCCTGCCTTTGTCCTAAAATGGCAAAATTACGGACTAGTTCGTAACCTAAAACCTTTGATCGACGTCATAGCTAATATTTATGCACGCTAAGGAAGCGGATCAACAACTTGTTGGAGAGGTATTGAAGGGCAACCAAACCGCTTTTCGACAACTCGTCGAGAGATATAAAGACTATGTATTTACAGTGTGTTTTAGGGTATTACAGCAACGAGAAGAGGCGGAGGAGGCATCGCAAGACGTGTTTATCAAAGTGTACAGAACCTTGGGCAGTTTCGAACAAAAGTCAAAATTCAGCACCTGGTTGTACACGGTAGCCTATCGCACCGCCCTGGATAAAGTTAGAACTCGGAAAAAGGGAAATATATCCATTGATCAGGAGGATAACTTCTTACAGATTCCGGACAAAGAAAACCGGGGAGCAGAACAATTGATCAATACTGAATTATTAAAAGCCCAACTTCTTGCCGCAATCCGGCAACTGAAGCCCCAAGATGCGGCAGTGGTAACCTTATTTTATCTGAAAGAAAAGAGTATTAAAGAAATTGTAGAGATCACCGGCTTGACGACCACGAATGTAAAAACGAAATTGCACCGAACGAGAGAAAGTTTACGGAAACATTTGAAAAAACAGCTAGGTAAAGAGATCAAAGATAACCTACTTTGATATGGAAGACAATGATCTAATTTGGCGTTTTATAGATGGTGACTGCGATGAAGCGGAAAACAAAGCTCTGCTCCAACGCATGGAAGAGGATACTGACTTCAAGCAAGCCGTGGAGGAGCGGCAGCAATTGGATGAAGCATTCGGTACATTAGAATTAGAGCAGCCCTCCATGCGCTTCACCACTAATGTGATGGAGAATCTACCTGTACTCTATCAGCAACTTCCCACTCTGCATCTGGTAGGTCCTGGTTGGGTAAAAGCATTCTGGGGTAGTTTGACTTTCCTCATGCTCAGCACTATTGGGGTAAGCTTTTTGTCTCCAGAGACCTACACGGGTTCAGCGGATACGCTTTCACGAGAAACGATCGACATCACGAAGAGTCTCTTCTTACCCTATAAGACTGCAATTATTCTCCTGTCGATTAGCATCACATCGATTTTCTTGATCTTGTTGGACAAACAATTATCAAGAAGAAATAAGAAGGTCGCATAGGCAAACCTTGCTTTCAGTACGTACTTAGTTCAGGCTAAGTGCGTTCGAATGCTAGGCGCTCTCCCATTTTAGACTCATTAAACTGTCCTTCATGATAAGCCAGGTGGCCACTCACCAGTGTGGACTCCACCTTCCCCGTAAATTCGTGTCCTT
>JAHQWA010000402.1 GCA_019634045.1 Saprospiraceae bacterium | reverse complement strand
GTCCATTCAATGCCCGCCAAAACCACAACAATCGATTGGCGTGGTATTTCAACTGCCAAACACCCGCTCCTATTTCTCCCTTTATCGGCCGAAAACAGCACCTCTGTTAAAAAAAGCAGCTTATTTGACAGCCTAGTTGTGTAGGCCAAAAGGTATTAGTCCTCCCTCTCGAAATGCTTGCCAAACAGGACCATTACGGGTATCCACCTTGTCCTTCCCGCTTAGGTTCAGCCCTTCATTACCTCTTCTCCATCTGTTTTTTCCCAGCATACAAAACATTCATTTTGCGAGACTACATCCATTTAGTATTTTTGGTCGCCACTTAGATACATGTAGATGTACATGAAAAGCATAAAACAGTAGTTTACACTCTAGAAGACTGTTTTAAAACAGGTCGCAAAGACCAACCCTTACCTATTAACGACCGAGTTACCACCAAAGCCAAACAATTACACCCCCAGCTGATCCATCAAATAGATCGAGGAGGTGAACCCTCATTTATCAAAACGAAAACCTCATAGAGGTATACTTTAAACAATTATGAACCGATCATTAGGATTTTTGCTCTTACTGTTATTGTCCACCCTTTTGGTGGCTTGCTTAGAAAAGCCGAGAGAAAAACGCGTATTGGTGTTTAGCAAAACCGCCGGATTTCGTCATGCTTCTATCGAAGCAGGCGTGATTGCCATCAATAAGATGGGGCGTGAGAATGGCTTTAAGGTATTTCATACCGAGGATGCTAATCAATTCAAAGAAGAATTTCTTTCCCTTTTTTCTGCCGTCATTTTCCTCAATACAACCGGAGATGTACTAGACGCTACTCAACAAGCCGAATTTGAGCGGTACATTCAGGCGGGTGGTGGATTTGTCGGTATTCATGCCGCTGCTGATACAGAATATCACTGGTCCTGGTATGGTAAATTAGTAGGGGCCTATTTTAAGAGTCATCCTGCGACACAGGAAGCAGCCTCCATTGTGGTAGATGCCAATCACCCTGCGACCCGAAAACTGGGCAAGGATCCCATCATTCGCACCGACGAGTGGTACAACTATAAACAGATCAATCCAGATCTCAACATTCTGATGCAAGTAGATGAATCTTCCTACGAGGGGGGCGAAAATGGCCCAGAGCACCCCTTGGCTTGGTATCATGAATACGATGGTGGAAGAGCCTTTTACACTGGCTGGGGACATACGCCGGAGAGCTATTCAGAGCCCGTAGTCTTGCAACATCTCCTGGGAGCCATTAAATATGCCATTGGTAAAAATCAGCAGCTAGATTATGCCCAGGCACATACCTTCCCTGTTCCTGCGGAGAATCGCTTTGTACAAACCGTCCTGGCCTCTAACCTGGATGAGCCGATGGAGCTAGATGTCTTTGCGGACGGCCAGGTAATCCTGGTGGAACGCAAAGGAGGTATTAAATTATGGGATCCTGCCAAAGAAAGTCTTCGATTAGTTACCCAATTACCCGTTTGGGACAAATTTGAGGATGGCTTAATGGGAGTAGCGATAGACCCCAATTATGAAGAAACGAATTGGGTGTATGTCTACTACGCCCCACCGGGTGAGGAATCGATCAATGTCATTTCTCGCTTTGACTTTGATGGCGAGACCTGGGATTATGAATCGGAAAAGGTGGTACTAGAAGTCAAGACTCAACGAGTGACTTGTTGCCATTCGGGAGGATCCTTGGAATTTGACCAGCATGGAAATCTTTTTCTTTCAACCGGTGATGATACCAATCCTTTCGCTTCCAATGGATTTGCACCAATCGACGAAAGGGAAGGGCGAGAGCCTTGGGATGCGCAGAGAACCTCCTCCAATACCAATGATTTACGAGGAAAAGTGCTTCGGATTCACCCAGAGCCCGATGGCACATACACCATTCCGGAAGGGAACCTCTTCCCGGAAGGCACACCCAATGCCCGCCCTGAAATTTTTGTAATGGGCTGCAGAAACCCTTTCCGCATTTCCATTGACCAGAAGAAGGATTGGTTGTATTGGGGGGATGTAGGACCGGATGCTGGCAAGGACGGAGCAACCCGAGGACCAAAAGGATATGACGAGGTCAATCAGGCACAAGTAGCAGGCTACTATGGCTGGCCCTATTTCCGTGGAGATGGGAAAGTGTATCACGATTATGACTTTACGGCTGCGGAATCAGGCCCAAAGTTTAATCCTGAAAAACCGATCAATGATTCGCCCAATAATACGGGGCTTAACGAACTACCTCCCTTTCAACCTTCCCTGATTTGGTATTCTTATGATGAATCTAAGGAATTTCCGTGGACAGCTACCGGCGGGAAAAATCCCATGGCTGGCCCCGTATTTTACAAAGATGCCTTCCCGGACGCCAAACAACAATTCCCCGATTATTTTGACAATAAACTTTTCATTTACGAATGGATGCGCCACTGGATCTATATCGTAAAAATGGATGAAGAAGGGAATTTCATTAAAGCCGACCCCTTCATGCCCTCCGCCAATCTAAAGCGACCAATGGATATGGTATTTGGCAAAGATGGGGCTTTATACTTGCTGGAATACGGTATGCAATGGTTTGCCCGAAACCCTGAAGCTAGATTATCTAAGATTGAATACGTGGATGGTAATCGCGCGCCAATTGCTCGCATCGAAGCAGACAAAACTGTAGGCGCGGCTCCAATGACCGTCGGATTCTCCGCCGCAGACTCTGAGGACTTGGACGGCGATCCCCTATCTTATGAATGGATCTTCAAGGGTGGAAATGTGGAAGATCGTTCTGCCTTTCCTACCTATACTTTCACTAGTCCTGGCACCTATCGGGTCAAACTAAAGGTTAAGGACCCGTCAGGCTTGGTGGCAGAATCAGCTATTGACATTCAGGTGGGAAATGAGCCTCCTGCGGTGGCCTGGAATATCAATGGCAACAACAGCCTTTATTGGAATGATGGTTTGATTGATTATGAAGTAGAAGTGCAGGATCGGGAAGACGGAAGTCTAGTCAACGGCAGCATTTCCTCTGATCTGGTGAAGGTCAATATTGATTATCTCGAAGAAGGTTACGACTTAACCGTA
The DNA here is from genome assembly GCA_019634045.1 of Saprospiraceae bacterium. Classification (GTDB taxonomy): domain Bacteria; phylum Bacteroidota; class Bacteroidia; order Chitinophagales; family Saprospiraceae; genus DT-111. The sequence continues at coordinate 11,315 of JAHQWA010000402.1, read as the reverse complement.
GTAGCCCAAGGCCACCAAATGGCCGATGCTACCCCGACCTCTCCCATTGCAAGAGGTGCGCAATTGGTCGGGCAATCAGATTGTAAAAATTGCCATGCCGAAAAGATTAAGATCAATGGGCCTAGTTATCTAGATATTTCACAGCGATATAAGGATGATGAAAGTGCAGTTGCCATGCTTTCGCAAAAAGTAATTGTTGGAGGAGGTGGGAATTGGGGAGAGACGGCCATGTCAGCTCATCCTCAACTGACGCAGCAACAAGCAGAAAACATGGTTAAGTATATCTTGTCTCTTTCCGGCCCACCGGTCAAAGAATCTGCCTTTGCCACCACAGGGACTTTTACGACAGACCGACATGATCGTGACAAACAACAGGGAGTGTATGTCTTAATGGCCACCTACACGGATCAAGGTAGTGGTAATATTTCTTCTATTACCAAGCAAAATTCTTTAGTTTTGCGGGCTGCTAAGTTTGAAGCAGAGCAGCTGCCAATCCGAAGTGAAGAAGTCAAACGCACCCGAATCATTACCAGAAATGATGGTCTAGGTGGGCTGACGAACAATCGCTTTATCGGTGTAAAAGATATTGATCTTACCTCCATTGAGCAAATCCACCTCAGAGCAGTTGTAAAAGGTGAAGGCCAGGTGGAGCTTAGGTTAGATCAAGCAGATGGAGAACTAATTGGCACCTTTCCATTGACTACCAACGAGCAGGAAGATTTACAACTGATTGAATTACCCCTAAAAGCAAGACAAACTACACACGATATTTACCTGGTGTTCAAAGACAAAGATGATCAAAAGGTAAATGTACTACTCGATTGGCTCTACTTTAGCCGGGGAGAAGATAGTCTTGCCTTGCTGTCTGCTAAATAGGCATTGAACAAAGCCATCAAAGCACTGTTCGTCCCTTAGAGCCGAGAGGGTTCGCCCTTTCCTCAACTGTTTACTTTAAAATCGATTTCTAGCATGTATCCAGTAGTAAAATTTGCAACCAAAGATTCGAAGAATTTTTTCCGTACTTTAAATCAGAGAGTTAACGAATATTTCAAGACCAACGGCATCACTAAGAAAGGAAATGAGAAATTGCATGTCAAGACTTTTGTCATGCTTGCCCTCTATCTCGTTCCCTACTTCCTAATGCTGTTTATACCTATGCATTCCTTGATCGTAATCGGCCTATACATATTTATGGGGATAGGCCTAGCCGGACTTGGTCTATGTGTCATGCACGATGCCATCCATGGCGCCTATTCCCAGTGGCCCTGGCTCAATCGTGTGGCAGCCTTTTCTATGAACCTAATTGGTGGTAGCCCATTCACCTGGAAGATTCAGCATAATGTGCTGCATCATTCCTATACCAATATCTATCACCTGGATGAAGACATCGATGACAAACCTTTCTTGCGTTTGTCTCCTGAAGGTAAACTAAAGCGCTATCACAAGGTGCAACACTGGTACGCGCTACCTTTGTATAGTTTAGCGACTATCAGTTGGATTTTGATGAAAGATTTCAAGCAATTAGCTACCTACAACCGAACGGGCATGACCAAAAAACACGGTTTCCATCCCGTGGCAGAAACGGTGAAGATGATTCTAGGGAAAGGCTTATATGTCTTTTTCATCATTGTAGTGCCAATTCTTCTGGGGCTTTCTTGGTGGGCCGTCATCATCGGATTTGTGCTCATGCATATGTTGGCCGGGCTTTACATTACTATTGTTTTCCAACTAGCGCATGTGGTAGAAGGACCTAACCACCATGCTCCACCGGAAGATGGGACGATGGAAGATACTTGGGCGATTCATCAGTTAAAATCAACCGCCAACTTTGCTTGTAACAATCGCTTGGTTACTTGGCTAGTCGGAGGATTGAATTTCCAAATTGAGCATCATTTGTTCCCAAATATTTCGCACGTACACTACAGTAATATTGCGAAGATTGTGAAGAAGACTGCTAAGGAATTTAATTTGCCGTATTACGAGCATGAGAAATTTCGTGGCGCCATACGTTCACACCTCAAAGTATTGAAATTGTTAGGTAAAGGAGCGGCTTTGGCTTAGTGCCTGGCTCAAGATTTGAGTTAAATAAGCGAGAATGCTAGAAACATTCTCGCTTATTTTTTTGCCTATTTGTGAGTGGCCCGCCCATGATACACGAGCGCATGCCAGACTCTCCGAAAGTAAGTCAATGCTTCCCCTCCTTTCCTCCATTCCTCCCACAATTCAGGATTACTATGAAAAGAATTAGATGCGGCACCAATTTTAGCTGCCGTCAGCTCACCTCCGACAGCAATTCGCCTAGTCAAGGCATCAATCCGATACCCCCTAAACTCGGTAGGCATTTCATTTATACTAGCTGTATATCCATCGTACCATTCAAGTTCAAGCTCGTAATCGCGAGCTAGTTTCTCCAAGGTCCGTTCCAGTTCACTACCATAGAAAGAACGATCTACTACTACTTTCTCCACATCTTCCCGCAAACGAACCCGGCCATGGATTTGTGCTTCCACATAACTATCCAGCGCATGGCTCAAGTTAGGGCTAGCTGAAGAACTTCCACCACCATCTCTCTGAAAACCCAGAAATTCGCTAATAGATAAGCTAGGACTTCCCAAGACCGAGTCGTCCTCCTTCAATTTCTTCAATACCGGGAGAAAAATAGAATCCAAATGATCCCAAGAACCAGTGCGTTTCCACGCTAGATCATCCTGATTTCCCCCAAAAGTATAAGTACTTCGCTTATTCACCTCCGGGTGCAAAACCAAATAAGAAGAACCGAAGCGAGGGGCCGGCCCATCCGGGCAGTTGGCCAAGATGAGTGCCCCATATTTTGGCCTTCCCTTATGGGTAACTTCTGGAGTGTGATAATAGCCTCCGAAGAATTTCCGCTCCCACTCATCTCTAACGCCACCCACAAACCCAGTAGGACTTCCACTGGAAATCCCTGTGTCAAACTGCGTTAAGCATTCCCCCTCTTTCCATAAACCTTCTGCTACTGTTGCGCTTACTCGGCTAATTCTTTCTGGGTGAAAATGAATGGCAATGCTGGTCCTCGCTCTTATTGCTGCTAGTGCTTCATCGTACAGTTCTAGCGATGTCTCTGCTTCTTGGAGCAAAGCCACCAATGACTTTCTCGAAGTTTCGGCATTGCGCTCACTTTTCTCCTTGAGAAATGTCAGAGCACGATTTGCTGCCCTATCCAATTTTGAAAGATCAGGTACTTCCATAGCAAAGAGATTTTAGCGTATGAACTGGTTCGTACGTTTACCAAACAATCCTACTATAGCCGAAATAGTTCCCAGTAGATATCTCATTTGTAGTATCCTAGAAAAAACGGAAGCTCAATACATTCAAGTAATGTTGAGCATATCGATTCCAAAACTTGAACCAGTAAGCGAGAAGTAGATCAGGGGCGGTTGATGGAAAAAAGGCTACTATAAAACGCCTGACTTAACTCGAAAGCAACCTGCTTTACCACCATTGGATTATTAAACAAAACATAGATTGGATATTTATGTACCTCATATTTTCTAGCAAAATCCCGGCCTTCCTCTTCAGGCATGCGAAAATGAAGGGCTGTATCCGAGAACGCTGCCACTTGATCGATCCACTTTTGTTGCTCCTCTCCAAGGTAGACCGTCACTAATTGATTTTTATCAAATAGGGGAAGTAGACTCTCAAATCGCTCTATCTCACCTTGAATATTGGTAGAATCTGACCATATCACCACCAGCAATGGATACCTCTGCAAATCAGAAAGCTTTTCTTGGTTTCCTAATGTATCCAATAAGCTGAAATCTTCCAGAGATTGCAAGAGCACACCTGACCGCCGATCCAGGTGTAAGTCCGTCAGAAAGGTATGCAGGGTATCATTTGGATATTGAGTTTTTTGGGTTGCCCATTGCGATTCAAAACGATCTAAATCCGCTGGGTTTTCCACCCACCAGAGTTGCATGGTCAACAAGCTGAAGTCGAGGTGCCTTGCTAAACGTGGAGCAGCTGTCACCCAGTCTGCGATAATGGCCCGACGCCTCTCCCATAGGAGGGCCTTATCTTCGGCCAAAATAGGGTCGACTGCTTTTTCTCTGTCTAAGGTATTTTCTAAAAATGCAAGAACAGCATTAAGGTAAGCGGCCGATCGAACTTCATTGAGTACAGGAAGTTCCAATAACTCATTTGAAATGATGGCCAACAATGAGTTTTCCGGCTGTTCGCGGACATGACGATGATAGACTCGATTCAGTCTATCATATCGATTTCCTATCATAGCGGCTTGTACATACGAGATAAAATCCTCCTGGTTTTCTCCTTCTTGTTCTTGGTAGGCCTGGAGCAGCGCTTGCCGATTCGCCTGTAAGGTGTCCATGGCGAGTAAGCAGTCCTCCAACGGATCTCCTGCGTAAAAAGCTTGGTGAAATTCCATCTGAAAAAACAGCTCATTCTCCTCCCGGCTCCCTCCTGCAAACTCAATGTTAAATCGGTTGAGAATTTTCACCTGTAGGGAATCTCCTGGCTGTACATAGAGTCGATATACATCTGCCTTTCTCTGAAGCTGCAAAACTTGCGGCTCAGAGATATCAATACTAAACTCAAATTTCCCAGTCTCATCACTCTCTCCCTCTCCCCAAATAGGTAGTTCGGCCTCAAGTTGAGGATGTTGGAATATCCCATAACTATAAGCTTCCTGCTTGGAATATAGGAATTGGCCTTGAATCACGACCTTTGAAGCCGATAGCTGCCCTCCCATAAGGCACAAGCATACCGACAAGTAAAGCCACCTACTTTTCATAGCTGAATATTTGATTGCCAGCAAGGTAGGAGATAAGAGAGAAAATTGCAATCCTTGAGAATACTTGGTTTATCTCATTAACATTAATTCTCCTTTCATACGCTTGACTTGCCCATTGCTCAATTGAATTTCTGCTAGATAAACATAAGTTCCTACGGCAGCAGGCTGCCCTCTGGCTATGCCATCCCATCCAAAGGAAAGGTCGTTGGCCGGTATTTCAGATACGTGAAACAGTTGGCTCCCCCAGCGATCAAAAATCGACAGCTGTTTAATCGATTCCACCTCTGGCCCTCCATAGATGGTAAACCGATCATTGTTCGCATCACCATTGGGAGAGAAAGCCGAAGGAACATAAATTCTTCCCCGAGTATCTACTTGTATCCATACATCTTCCTCTAGCTCACAGCCTAATGGATCGGTCAATGTGGCTTGATACCGGGTACTTTTTGTAGGAAACGCCAAAGTTGACAGACAGGTGTCACAGCTGAGGCTCTCCGCGGGGCTCCATGTTAAAGAGACATAGGGTGTCCGGATGATAAGGTCCATTCTGACAGTATCTCCCAAGTGGATTTGTGTTCGTGGGAATTCAATTTCTGGGAGATCGAGAGGGATGGAAATAACTGGGATTTCCTCCTCACACCCATTGGCATCCTGGATTATTGCCGTTGTGGGAAGGCGATCATAAGGTTGTATCGTATCCGCTAGGAAGTAAGCGCTAGGCGACCCAAAAAGATAAGGCGGAGTCCCGCCCCTAGGACGATCAAAATACAAGAGCCCACTTTCATCCCCACACCAGGAGGGCATAAAACGGCTTTGGCCTTCTATCTGGGTTGGTTCCGTAAGTACATAGTTGGCCTTCTCCGTGCATCCGTTTTGGTCGGAAAGCGTTAGGTCATAGGAACCCGCTGACAAACCTTGCACTAAGGGAGTCGTAGCGCCATTGCTCCATTGAAACTGATACGGCGCTTGGCCGCCCTCACCTTGTACTTCTATTTCTCCATCTTCCCCCGCGAAGCAGCTAACTGGAATTTCGGCTAAGGTTTCCAAAGTCAAAACCGGAGGTGCTATGATCTCAACATCTGTTTCTTCCTGGTACTGCGTATGCGTATCCCACAAGCGGAGGTGGTATTTCCCTGCTGCTAAATTGCTAAATTCATAACTAGCTTCTCGAAGGTCATTGACTTGACGTAGCGACCCTCCTTCAGCATTCATCAGGAACAGCACGAAGGGCCCTACCCCACCTTCAATAGCTACTCTAATACGGCCATTGGACTCCCCTGCGCACTTAACAGGTTCAGTGAATTGGGTCCAGGTAAATGGACATGGATCTATAGCAAGGTACAGCGTAATGATACTATCACAAGCCTGCGCGCTCATCCATTGTTCTACATATACTCCAGTAGTTTTCTGCCAACTCCCGGCGAAAAATAGACTATCGCCCTGGCAAATGGTCAGGGAGTCTACCAGATCATAAGTAGGGAAAACAGCTAGTTCATATTGCAAAACACTATCACAACCATCAACCGTCGAGTAATGGAAGAATAGAGTAGTATCGGCATCATACATGCCCCCCTCCCATGTTTCGCCTTCGCATAGGGAAAGGGAGATAATTTCATGATAGGCTGGATTCACCTTAATAAAGGTAGTAACGAGCAAACTATCCAGTCCTTGTCCATTCTGAAAGGTATCCTGTACTGCTCCTTCCTCAGTTTGCCATTCATTAAATACCCAAAGACTATCTCCCGCACATAGTTGATGGGAAAGCGTATCTTTTTGAATGGGCAATACCGTCAATTGAAGTTGAAGGATACTATCGCAACCATATACATTAGCATTCGGTAAAGTATCTTGATAGAAACCGGTAGTAGTATAGACCTCTCCTTGCCAGGATATCTGATCCCACTCGGAGATGGTATGCCGTGTTAAAGAAGTACTTGCTGAAAATACCTGCAGTTGCAATACTTCGATGCTATCACAACCATTGCTAGCCATACCAACGAATGTATGTTGATACTGTCCTGGATTAAATAGTACCTCCCCATTCCAAATCAGGGAGTCCCCCGCACAAATCGAATGGGTCAGCTGCCGAATCGCGTTGAGCGCTTCCGAGACTTCAATGCTATCTTCACCTCGACATCCAAACTCATCTGTAAAAGTGACACTATACAGCCCCGGTGCAGTGGCCAATACTTCTTGTTCTACCCCTTCGTTACTCCACTGATAATCCGACATTTCTGTTGAAACGACCAACCTTTGACTCAGTCCTTCACACAGTATGTCACTGCCTAAGATTACTGCCGTTGGTCGTTCCTTCATGTCCACGAAAACACTGTCCATCCCTGAACATTCAGCCCCATTCGTGACAGAGACTGCGTACCAACCGCCATCTGTAATGGCAATACTAGAACTAGTCACTCCAGTCGACCAGCTATAGGTATCAAATTCTCCTACCGCAAGTTCTACCGTATCCCCTGCACAAAAGGTAGAAGAGCCCGTAATCCGTGGACTTAAAGTCGTCGATAAATCTACGCTTAACTCATCTGTTATTGCACATCCATCAGCATTGGTCACCGTCAATCCATAGGTACCGGCCTGCTCCACCCAAATCCCTTCATCGGTGGCTCCCGTAGACCAGCTATAAATGAAGTCTCCTTCTGGTCCCTTGAGCCGAATACGACTACCCTCACATAGTGAAGACGAACCTTGGATGAGACGCCCTGGCCAGGGTTCTCCGGGAATGGTAAGCGGAGAGACGAGGGTGCATCCCTTGCTGTCAGTCACCGTGAGCGTATAATCCCCTGCCTTCACGCCTTCCAATGAAGCGGAGGTTGATCCATTACTCCAAAGATAGGATCGGCTACCTGTGCCCCCTGCAACCATCAAGAGTGCAGCGCCATCCTCACTCCCTGGGCAAGAAGGTTCTCGTATATCCAATGCCTCAATAGCAAGATCCGGAGGAGCCGCAATACTGGCTTGGAGCTCTACTTCACAGCCATTACCATCCCTCACCGTAGCCAAATAAGTCCCCTCAGAAAGACCTCCAAAGGTATTGCTGTTTTGTACGGGGTCGCTGCCCAGCTGGTAAGAATAGGGCGGAACACCGCCACTAGCCAGCAAGATGATTTGCCCGTCCACTGTGCTTGGACAACTGAGCCGCTGCTCAATGGCCTGAACCTTAAGTTCCGCTGGTCTCGGAATCTCAAAAGGAATAGATTGTAAGCAGCCTTGCTGGTCTTCCACCCAAAGCGTATAGTTCTCCTCTAGAGAAAGGCCGGAAAAGTTAGGTTCAGGTTGAAAAAGATTGCCATCCAGGCTGTATTGATACACTCCTGCACCTGCTTGCACCTGAATATTCACCGTACCAGAATGCCCTCCATCACAACCTTCCACGGCAAAGGAAAGGGAAACTTCAGGCGCGCTTAGGGCTTCGATTCGCACTTGATCATTCCAAGTACAGCCTATAACATCTTCCACTTCCAATTGATAAAGACCTGGCGATAAACCATTGAAAACAGGATCGTTCTGGAAAGCTTGTTGGTTGATGCGATAACGAAAAGGCCCCTGTCCTTCTTCGACTAAGACCTCCATTCGTGCATCTGCTGCATCGGGACAAGTCAGCTCCGTGACCACGGCTCTTGCTCGTAAGCGAATGAGTTCTACGTTCGCTGTCCCTGAGACTGAGCCTTCGCAGCTTCCTCGACTTACGGATTCCAGGCGATAGATTCCAGGAATACTCACTGGGATGAAAAAAGGACTTCGGTCTACGACCAATGGAGGTTGGACCGTGCCATTAATACTATACAGGAGATCCCAACGCCCCCCTTCAGCATAAGTAATCTCCAATTCGCCTTGGATATCTCCGTTACAGATGTATGCATCCCCCGCTAAGGCCATGACTGCTGCATCTAAACGCGTAACTTCTGTTAGCTGATCTACCGTTTGCCCACAAGCATCTGTGACAGTTAGCCCATAGGTCCTACTAGTCGGTGGATCTACCTGTAGCTGCGGATCATCCTCGCCGGTGGACCAAGCATAGCTATAGGGAGTCAGACCTCCATTGATCTGTGGGATCAGCATTCCTTCCTCATCCGCACAAAGGAATAAAGGCTCCAACTCTATTTCTAGGGGATCGGCATCCCTAATATTCAGGCTGGTTAAAGTACTACTACAAGAGCAGGCTGATGACAGCTCCAACACAATAGACTCTGTGCCTTCCGGAAGTCCATCGGCAATTGCATTTATCGGCAATCGAACTTCTTCCGCATTAGGGGGGAAGGTCACAGATCGCGGAATTGTTTCAAAGTCCATTCCTTCTCTGGCAGTGCTGGTGGGACTTAGTGAATAGTTGACCCGAAGGCTACGGTTTAAATCGCTCCCATATCTTCTAAATAAGAAATAGCCATCACTACAACCTTCAGCTACGAGCCCTACTCCCAGGCTCTCACTCTCCCCTTCCACCGTAATACTTTCACCCGCTTCAAAACTGTTAGCTGCTAAGAAAACAGCCGAATCATACTGCCCATCTGTGATATCTCCAATTACTAATTTGATGTGATAGGTAGCACAAGGAATAACAGCTGCCCTAGCTTTCAATATCTTAGTAAAACCATCGTATTCGCAGTCTTGAAGCGCCACGCCATCGACATTGGGATAAGCACCCGGACAATTATCTAGTTGATCATCCCCTGCGGCAATATTGTCCCGATAATAATTGGTATTCCTAAGGTGATTGATATTGTTAATGGCTACAAAATCAGCCGAACCCGGGACGCGTGCTATATTCTCAGCATTGTTACTAAAGGGGCCATTGATCCCAGGGCCGGAGATAAAGAAGCCGAAAATGTCATTGTAATCTGAATTGACGAAATCACAATATTCCTCAGAGGCAAAAACATACTCAAATTGCACTTCGTCTGCCGTTGGAGTGAAGTCGAATTCTAGCACCGCCACATCCCGAATGGGAATCAAAGAATTATCAATGATCCTAGCTAGATCGGGGTCCGTGGCCGTATTATTGAAATTAGTGGTAAAATTAGTTGCGGTATTGGGGCCTGATGCGTTTAGGACACTACCCGTCGATAAAATAATACCATCTGCTAAGCCAACCGAGGAATCGCCATTGCGGAAAGTCCCAATGGAACCGAAGCTACCACGGGTCCTTGCATTGGATACATCAAAACATCCACCTGCTATAAAGACCTCCTCGGTAAGGTAACGGGCATCCGCATTGATGGAGGTAGAAATACCTGCTAGTTGTATACTTTTAGTGGTTGATGCCACTTTAGGGCGATCCTGCGGCACCAGCCAAAGGAAGAATAAGCTCCAAATAATCTTGCTATTGATAGTCATGGCATTTCAGTTACTCACTTACCACAAAACTTAGATAATACCATTGATTTTCGGTCTGCAAAACCAGCGTATACAAGCCCGTTTGCAGACCCGGCAATTCGAATTCTTCTAGGTAGAAAAGAGCACCTCCTCTGTCGCGACTTTCGATCAATGTTCCATCATCATCAAATACCCATAGTTTAATGCCCTGCATGTCATCCAATTGTACACGGACATCAAACATCCCTTGATTCGGATTTGGGTAAAGACTAAAATCCAGAACATGATCCACTAGGTCTCCCCCCAACCCTTGGTTTAACAAGGAATCTGGGTCATTGTAAATGGTGATGGTTTTATCCAAAACACCTTCGCACTCTCCCTTCTTAGCGTAGAGCCGAATGTTGTATGCTCCGGTTTGAGGAAAGCTTACTATCTCTTGATTGAAATAGGTTTCTTGATGTACGACTTCTGTGGGATCGTACTCCCAGCGAATCTCGTCGGGAATAGGCCATGAGATATCGATGGCCACAATAGGGGTTTCGATCAACCCCACTCTAGGCAACAGAAAATCAGGCACAAAAAATTCATCCCGATAGCTCAATTCCACTTGATCTGTAGCCGTGCACCCATTTTCATCCGTGACTGTCAAATGATAGGTTCCGGCTTGATTCAAAACCACCTGGGCGGCCGTACTTTGAAACCCATTATCCCCCTCCCATTCATAGGAGTACCCCTCAGGCTCGAAGTCATAGTTGAGAGATTGCCCCAAACAAAGGGTAGTTTCGAGGTCTGGTCCCAGAGAGACCTCAATCGGCTCTGGTGCCTGTACTTGGTAAGTGCGAATGGCTTCACAAGAGCGGCCATCGGTTACAGTAACCTGATAGGTTCCGGCTGTGAGGTCTCCATTTTCGGGAGAATCTCCCCCATTGGACCACCTATATTCATAGGGTCCAACACCGCCTGAGGCTTGTACCGTCAGGACAGCATCATCCAGTTCTGCACAGCTGGGTTCTAGCTGCTCTACTAACTTAACAGATAGGTTTTCCAATTTTCCTACTCGAACGGATTCCTGATAAAAATTAGGGCAGGCCCCTTCGACCATAACAGCCACGATATAATTAGTAGATACTAGCTCATCGAAGATGGGGCTGGTCGACCAGGTCTGGCCAGCATCAATACTATAGGAAATCGGCCCATT
>JAHQWA010000401.1 GCA_019634045.1 Saprospiraceae bacterium | reverse complement strand
TGTTATAGTCCACCCCCTTGGATTTCAAATCAAATTCCTTCAATAAGGATAAGACACTTTCCGTCTTCCAAAGTGGATAGGTTCTGGCAGCAGCCCGGTATTCCCGTAAAAAGAAGGCAGAGCGCAATTTTAAAGCGCTCAGCAACTCCGCCTCTGGCAATTGCTTGAGGAAATGCAACATATACACTTTGCTGAAGTAGTTGTACAACGAACTAATCACAGCGGGCAGGGCATTCTTCTTCGGGTTCGAAGCAAAATAATTAATGATGCGGTTGCTCTTCAAAACATCACGTTGCGAAAGTGCCTTTTGCAGTTCAAAAACATTATAATCCTTGCTAATCCCGATGTTATCTTCAATATGCTTGCTGGTCACTACCGTACCTTCCGGCAAATTCAGTCGCAGCTTATCCAATTCATTTACGACTTTGGAAAGACTTGTACCTAAGTATTCTGCCAGCAATTCGGCTGCTTCCGGTTGAACCTGCAGTTTCCTTTTTTTCAAATATTTGGAGATCCAATCTGGCACTTGGTTATCATAGAGTGGCTTGGATTGGAAGACCACCGCCTTGGATTTCAACATTTTACCAAATTTGGTATTCATGTTGAAGCGTTTATGCTTATGACAAATCACCAAAATGGTGGTCGGCGTAGGTTTCTCCACATAAGTAATCAAATTGCCTAAAGTCCGCATCTCTTGCGCTTCTTTCAAAATCACCAATTGATGCTGCGCCATCATCGGATAACGTCTCGCATTATCTACAACAGCCTGATAATCTGCTTCCTTTCCATATAGGATCATTTGGTTGAAAGCTCGCTCATTTTCGCTAAGAACCTTTTGCTCGAAGTACTGAGTAATCTCATCAATGAAATAAGACTCCATCCCATATAGAAAATATACGGGTTGGAAGTTTTTCTTTCGCAGGTCTGATAATAGTTGTTCTGCAGTCAAAGCTAGATTTTTAGGCTAGAGGCAGGCAAAAGAAAGGCCTGCTCTAATGATAAATGTATTAAGCAGGCCTACCCAAATTTCCATTCTTGCACTACTTATTACATTTAGTGGTTCAAAGGTAAACAGTCAAAGCAAAAAAATTACATTTTTTTCCGACCAGTCGCAGGAATGAGCCAACTTGGGTAGCCTCTGAGGGCTAAAGATCAGCCACCATCAAATTACATCCGCGGATATCACTATCATCCAATCGCCCCATCACGCGGAAGGAATGATCAGGGTAAACTTGGCCGATATCATCCGTCGCAATGAAGGATATGGTATTGATATTGGCTAGGTCCACGATATTCAAGGCGGCCGTTTGGCCTAGCTTTTGTGGCGAAAGCGGATCCGTTATGTCCCGCCCTACAACCCGCATAGTAGGACTGGGATAAAACAGCCCTGCCCCCTTGGAATAGCCTTGTGACAACAACTCTGTCATTCCATATTCAGAGTGAATCTGTTGAAGCTGAAAGGCAGAATATAAAGTCTGGTGTAACTCCTCTCGGGTAATTTCTTTTCTACGCCCTTTCATTCCCCCCGTTTCCATCACAATGGTATTACCTAAGGGCAGCGGAAATTGCTCTGCCAAATCTAGCAAGGCAAAGCTTACTCCGATGAGCAGCGTCGGGATTTTCCGCACCCGACAATCCTCTAATTGTGCCGCTAAACCTGCAAGATCATGCAGGAAGAAGCCGCTCTCTTTGTAGCGGGATTGACGAATAAAATAGTCCACCATGTAAACCAGAGATGATCCACTGCGTTCTAAATAGGAAGGCAAAAGAGCCAAAACACAATATTCCTTGACTTTACCATAGAAAAATTCGAATCCTTGCCGGCTAACTGATTCGTACAATTCGGCTGAATACAGATGATGCGAGCTAGGTTGTTGCCCTGTTGTACTGCTGCTGGAGAAGATAGAAACAGGCTCCCATTCTTCCGTCTTAATGGTATGAGTTTTGAAGAAACGAATGGGAAGAAAGGGAACATCCGATAGCTTATTGATTTGCTTCGGGTCTTTCTGCAACAAGTCTAGGTAAGAGCGGTATAAGGGATTGTAGGCAGCTTGGTACTGAAAGGCTTCTAGCGCCAGTCCTTCAAAATCCTGGCTTGAAATGGAGTTTAGTTTTGCAATCCATTTGTCTGTATACTGCCGATTTACCATATATGAGTTAAACTAAAAAACGCTATATTTCCGTTACAAAACTAAAAAAACATGCGCGTTGCAAAATCTATAAGTTTGGTTTTCTTCTTGAGTTTGATCTTGACGGCTTGTTTACAGCCGCCGGACTATCCCGCGGAGCCCGTTATTGAATTCAAGTATTTTTCCGGCAACAGCATGAATCAAAGGCCTGTCAATGGAAAGGTAGATACCTTGTTCGTGGTTTTGGACTTTACCGATGGCGATGGTGATCTCGGATTAGAGGGAAATGATCCAACGATCAATATAGATATGTTCGACCTCCGTGATGGCTCTCGAATCTTGGCTCGTATTCCTAAAGTGGAAGATTTGGGTGCTCAGAATGGGATCTCCGGAGAAATTAGCATTCGGCTCACCAACGACCCAAATGTTGGGGATGTCTGCTGCGTGATCTTACCGGAAGACGGTAAACCGGGACAAGCCTGTGTGCCTGGGATTGCTCCTCAACAGGTTGGTTATTCCATACGGATTCAGGATCGTGCTGGTAATTGGAGTAACACCATTGAGACGCCGACTTTCCAGTTAGTCTGTAATTAGTCCAGGTTTAGTCTGATATTAAATCCAATCAATTCCTTTTCTGAGTAGGGATAGTGTATACTGTTCGGGTGACCCATCGGCTACCTTTACATTGTAATCCCAGTTCACTTCTGGCGGCAAACTCATCAGAATGGACTCTATTCGTCCATCCGTATCCAAGCCGAACTTAGTTCCTTTATCCCAAACCAAATTAAACTCTACATAGCGGCCTCTTCGAAGTAATTGCCATTTCTTATGCTCGGGCTCGAAAGACCGCTCTTTGTTGTCTGCTAAAAAGCGTAGGTAGAGCGGCGCAAAAGCCTCACCGACTGACTGGACGAATGCAAAACGTTGCTCCTTAGTGAAGCCCTCTTGTCCGCTAAGTCTATCGAAAAATATCCCACCAATTCCACGAGTTTCCTTTCGATGCTTGACGTAAAAATAATCGTCTGCCCATTTTTTAAACACCGGATAATAAGCCTCATGATGTTGATCACAAACGGTCTTTAAGGTCTGGTGAAAATGCTTGGCCTCAACCTCATTGACATAATGCGGGGTTAAATCTATTCCTCCCCCAAACCACCATTTCCCATCACTCATCTCAAAATAGCGCACATTCATATGAATGATCGGCACCCAAGGATTCTTAGGGTGCAAAACTATGGATACCCCAGTAGCGAAAAACTCTCCGGCGTCCAATCGCAGCGCATTGCCGATCTTTTCTGGCAAAGGGCCATGAACGGCTGAAAAATTCACACCTCCTTTCTCGATATGTGTTCCTTGAATAATGCGAGTTCTACCTCCGCCTCCCTCCGGTCGTTTCCATAGATCTTCATGAAACTTTCCCGTCCCATCACCAACTTCTAAGTGGTGACAGATATCATCTTGTAATCCCTGAAACCAATCGGCTATTTCTTCTCTATTCATACGTTCTTTTATGCCAAATCTGCTAATTTTTCAACTGCCGCTGCCACCACTTTCTTACTGTTCCCTACAAATATCTCCCCATCAATCCAGATAACTGGCCGTTTCAGAAAGGTGTACTCATCCAGAATAAGCTGCTTGTAATCCGACTCACTGAGTGTCTTTTCGTGCAAACCCATCCCTCTATATTTCATGGCTCTCCGGCTAAATAGTGCCTCATATGAACCAACTTTTGCATGCATTTCCTCCAGCTGCGACGCCGTCATAGGCTCTGTCTTGATGTCCTGCATCTCAAAGCCCTCTCCATTGTTCAACTCCTTAATAATTCGTTGACAAGTGGAGCAGCTACTTAGGTGATATATCTTTTTCATAACATGGTCTTTGTTGCGGCCAAAATTAAGACTTATCTTGCTCTCAATCCTCATCTTTGCGTCAAAACCCTCCATTGATTATGATCCAATCTTCAGAACTGATTCTAAATCCTGATGGGAGTATCTATCACCTTCATTTACGTCCGGAACACCTGGCTACTACGATTCTTACAGTGGGAGACCCTGATCGAGTACAGGCTGTTTCCAAACACTTTGATCGGTTGGAATACTCCTTTAATAAAAGGGAGTTTGTGACCCATACCGGCTACATTGGCAACAAAAGGTTAAGCGTAATATCTACCGGAATTGGTCCTGATAATATCGATATTGTTTTCAATGAAATCGATGCCCTATTCAATATTGACTTGGAAACTCGAACGCCAAAGTCTTCACTCACTTCCTTACAGTTTATTAGGATTGGGACTTCTGGTGCCTTACAGCCAGATATAGCCGTGGATAGTCTTCTTTTGTCTTCCTATGCCATTGGCTGGGATAACCTTTTTTCCTTTTATGAGGTCCCCCATTCTGAGGAGGTCAAGGATTTAGAAAAGGCCTTGGCTACCGCCATTCCAGATCTACCTGCTCCTGGAACCTTATTTAAAGCACCAGGCGATCTCCAAAAGCAGTTTGGCCCTGCCTTTTTACGCGGGATTACCCTTACCTGCCCAGGCTTCTATGGCCCTCAAGGGCGACAATTAAGACTTCGAAGTCGCTTACGAGCAGATCATTTTTCAAAAATGCAGACCATCCGTTTAAATGGGGAACGGATAACAAACATGGAAATGGAAACTGCTGCTATCTACGGTATGGCCGGGCTATTGGGGCACCAAGCCTTGTCCTGCAACGCTATCTTGGCTAATCGTCCGAATGGGCAGTTCAGCGGAGACCCTTCTAAAACCGTAGAACTGATGATTACAGAGGTGCTTAGCGTCTTGGTGGATAGCTGATATTTGGTCATTAAACAGTTTGATGGTGAAATCCAAAAGCTCCATCCCTCCGGAATCACCATGCCCAGGAATAGCTAACTTCAACTTTGGGTATTTCTTTTTGACCGCCTCCATGCTTGCACTCCAAGCTCCTACATTAGCATCTGCTAAATTCCCTTTGCCGGCCCCCACTGCCTTTAACATACATCCTCCAAACAGTACCTTTTTGCTAGGTACCCAAGCCACTATATTATCCTTGGTATGAGCTTCCCCAGGAAACCAGCATTCTACGGACTCCCTACCGACTTGAAAGGTATAACTCCCGTCAAAAAGCGTTTGGGGCAGCACTTCTGCTTGAGATTTTGCTAATTCGTAGGTTAAACGATTGCTGTAGCTTTTCACACCTGCTTCATGGAAAATAGACAAACCACCCAAACAATCGTCATGGAAATGAGTGGGAACAATAGCTTTTATCGTCACCTGCTGTTCATCTTGTAACCAACGAATCAATTTCTCCGTGTCTTTCTCATAAACAGGAGTATCAAAAACCACCGCTTCCCCTTGGTTAATGAAAATCATTCCGTTGCAGGGGAAGACCTGTCCATTACTGAGATTGATGGGACTAGTATGTATGAAAAGTCCCGGAGATAGCCTTCGAATTTCTAAACCATCTTGCCATTTACCAATGGTCAGTTCTGGAGATTTACAGGCAGGCTGAGCCATTAAGCTTATCAAAAAGATAATAGACAGCAATCGGAGCATAACAGGTGGTGATTTTGGTGAGCCCGAAAGATAAATAAAAGTACCTGCCTACGCTACCTTTATCGGTTAATCACCAATTTCTTCATTTCATGCTGTCCATCCGAAGCCATTAACTGGATCAGATAAATCCCAGCCGGCAACAGATCGGTGGGGATGGTTGAACCCGGATCAAAGCCGTTCCATTGCTTGATCAGGGTGCCATTTTGCTGCAGCAGTCTGACATCGTAGGTACTTTCAGCGCTCGGCAACCTCAGGTTTACTGGTTGGCCGGACTGGACGGGGTTTGGGAATACATTGAAGGACTGCGTTGATGACTTAGCATCTGGTTGCAAATTTGGTGATTGCAGGCACGCAAAAGAGACGAAATTATACCCATACTGATCCTTAAATTGTCCGCCGCAATTAGCCGTAGCTGTGACCGTAAAAACGCCGGGTTGAATATTGGATACATGCGTAATCGGACCATTAGTTGTACTCAATGTCGGTAGAGGATCTCCGGAAGTAGAGTTAACAGTCCAGGAGATGGAGGCTCCAATTGCACCGCTGGCACTGAGAGACATTGGAGGGCTACATTCGCTTCCTGCAATTTTACTCACTGTCAAACCTGGTGAGACACTATAATCCTTGCTGGTAGACCCATTTGCATTGGTTGCCGTAACACGAATCAAGGCAAAACTATTTGGCCAAAAAACATTTATGGCATAGGCGCAGGAAAAAGTATTGCTACTGTTCAAGAAAATATATTCTCCATTGATATCCCCGCTAGTGGTAGCCGATGCCCCTCCACAGGAACTCGGAAAACTAAGCACCTCTCCACCGAACAATGATATCGTGGCACCTGTGGCATTGCCGATATCAATCGTATAGCCATTAGAGGAGCTACAAATCCCTGTACCACCTGAGGTGCTAATTGTAACAGTAGGATTTGGCGGTGGTGGTGGCGGTGGTCCACAAGCATAGGAATAAGAAATAGCGCCAAAGGGAATTAGCGCAGAGACGAAAACCTTAAGTTGATGCTTTATAGGCATATTCAAGTCTTTAAGTTGATTTGGATTGAGTCTTCTTTTTTCAGCCATTCTGGTACGTATTTCGGTTCATTCATATTTAGGTAGGCAAGTACTTTTTGAGTAGAAAGAATCAGAGCTCATTAGTATCCGGTTTGGATACAGGAGGGCCATGGAAGAATAAGAGAGCGGGGAAACACAGAAGTCCAGCTAAGATCGTTAGGTATGCTACCCAATCTCCCAGGCGGCTGTAGAGCGTTACGCCTTCATTCAAGGACACCTCAGTCTGCAAAATGGCAGTCTCTTGTTCATCTAAATAGCTCAGGATTTTTCCGGTGGGACTTATGGCTGCCGAAATACCTCTATTGCTAGAGCGTACAATGCTTTTCCGCGTTTCAATAGCTCTCAAGACACTGAGATCCAGGAACTTTTGAGCCCCCCTGAGGTTATCATACCAGCCTTCATTCAGCAATACAAATAATAAATCCGCCCCTTTCCTGCTCATTTCAGCACTGATCCCTCCAAAAGCAGATTCGTAGCATATTAGGGTAGCCGTACGTATTCGCTGATCTTTGGCCAATTGGGTGACAGGGTTGTGCCTGAACGAACTATAATGTTTTCCCGAAGCTGAGCCGATCCATTTTTGCAATGGCCTTAAGATTCCAGTCAAGGCCTCCGTTTCCTCAAAAGGAACGAGTCGCGACTTACTGCGCATTTGTATACCCTGCTGGTCTGCTAAATGTAAGATGGTATTATAACTGAGATACTTTGGATCTTTTATCGTTGTAACCTCCGGGTTTAGAGCAGTTAGTGCTGGATGCGGATTGTCGAGAGTAGCATAAGTGTTTATGCCTGTAATAAAATTGGTGCTCGGAAAACGAGACAGTAGATCCCGAATGCGTTGAATGTCCGGGTCATTGGTTAGAGAGCTTAGCCAAGGGCCTTGGGGAATGGCTGTTTCCGGCCAAATAACAAAGCGCGTCGATGGCTTCAATGCTTCAGCAGTATAGCTTAGATAGGTATCTATTAGTTCATGCTGTGGTATGACAAATTTTTCAGAATAGCAGTTGGTATTAGGATGCAGACTCAAAACTTCCACCGTTTTCTCCCCCTCTGCAAAACGCATTTCCAAAACAAAAGAAATAGCTATTGGGATCAGCAAAAGAGTTGCTAAGTATACAGCACGGATACTGTATTGCTTAGCCTCCGCAGTAAAAGCATGTAGGATCAGTAAATTTCCCCCCAAAATCCAAAGGCTTCCGCCAAATACCCCAGTCCACTCATACCACTGGATAAATTGGGGCCATACAGCCAGGAAATTGCCAAGCTGGAACATCGGAAAGGCCAAAGACCACTGGACATGCAAAAATTCAAGAGCGACCCAGCTACTCAACCAGATAAGGTTAGCCAAAACGGGTCTTCCCCGATTTAAAAAAACGTAGCGTGCAAAAAATGGAAGTGTAAAAATCAAACTATTGCAAAAGGCGATGAGAAACACTTTTTCCAATCCCATCTTTGACAACCACAAAAGATCAATTCCTTGCCATAAAAATAGAGCTATCCAAGGCATCAGCATGGAAGCGAATGGTCCCTTCAAATGCCTTATCTGCTCTTGTTGGAAAAACAATAGCGGAACAAAGGCTCCAAAAAAGAAAACAGACAAGTGGCGATCAATAGTTGATAGCAACAGCAGGAAGGCGGATGCCATAAACAAGCCAGGCCATGTGGAAAACCAATGGAATAAGGACTTCATAATAAGATTTGGGTATAACTTGCCCAGCCACTGCAACAGCAGCAGTCCAAAAGGCTAAGTTGAAAACAATAGAGTAACAGGGTAGAAAACTACCTTACATCATGTGATTAGAACCTTAAAGTATTACAGTTGTCGGAAAGTAAAATCAAAATAATAACTGGAGCGGTAGGGCTAATCAAATATAATCAAAAAAAACTAAGAATGCTATCAGAATCATATTTTGTATCTGAGGGAAGAAGGAAGTCTTGATTAAACGAAAATAAAAAGGGGCAAGTCATTTGACCGCCCCTTCTAATTTGGTATGTATTAGATAGTCTCAAAGTTTTTCACGTATGACATATTTATATTATGTGGTCACCGTGTTAGATTTTCTATAGTCAGCTAGAAACTTTTCTAGTCCTATGTCAGTCAATGGATGTTTGAGTAGGCCTAGGATTGAAGACAATGGGCAAGTTACCACGTCCGCTCCTGCCAGAGATGCATCCACAATATGCTTTGCCGTACGAATTGAAGCTGCTAAAATCTCAGTTTCAAAGCCTTGTACAGCATAAATTTCGGCTATTTGTCGGATTAATTCAACCCCATCCCAGTTAATATCATCTACTCTACCGATAAAAGGGGATAAGTAAGTAGCTCCAGCTTTTGCCGCCAGAATGGCTTGTCCAGCAGAAAAAACCAAGGTACAGTTCGTGCGAATACCTTTACTGGTGAAGTAGCTAATCGCCTTAATCCCTTCCTTAATCATTGGTACTTTCACCACAATATTCTCTGCTAAGCCGGCCAAGCGCTCTCCTTCAGTAACGATCCCTTCAAAATCTGTAGCGATCACCTCAGCACTAACATCCCCCTCTACGATCTTGCAGATCTCTACATAGTGGTTTAGAATATTACGCTCTCCGCTAATGCCTTCTTTAGCCATTAGAGAAGGATTGGTTGTTACTCCGTCAAGAATCCCAAAATCTTTGGCTTCCTTGATCTGGTCCAAACTAGCGGTATCAATAAAAAATTTCATGATGGAATGTTTTTTACACCTAAGAATAAATGTTAGTTATTTTGAGTGGTCAGAGCAGAACATGCCAAGATTTCCCTAAGGAGATCGGGATAAGTGCGTACGATAGATCGGAATTTTGTCCTAACGGTTTGATGAGCATAGTCGATTGATCGCAGCAACTCGAAACATTACTCAATACATTGGAATCGGCTACTAGGGATAAAAACACCAAACTGTCAGAGAACAAAAAAACAAGGTGAACAAGCACACCAGTCGCTACAACTTCCTACCCTTGCTGCGTTTCCGCCCTGGGGGAGTTCAGAAGGAGCTGACCGTGTGCCGCTCACCGGGCGCAAATGTAAACATAATTGAACTCTAAAGCAAGTCCTTTGATCACATTTTCCTCGTGAGTGGCTTTCAAATGCTTTACTGCTCTTCCTGAAACTGAAGCCAGCAATCTCATCCAGTACTTTATGTGTTTTTAGGTAAAATCTCCGTTTGCTCGCCAAAATGCTGCACGAAACGTTGTAAGTCCGAAGCTAGCTTCGCATTCTGAGTAGCCTTAAAATAAGTATCTGCTAGTGCTCTTAATGTCTGGAAAAAAAAGCGATCCATCTCCGTAACTTGCATATCCTTCGTCCATAGATCTATTTTCAGGGTATCCTTGCTCTCTCGATCAAATAAAGAGATGAGCATGGCTTTACACTCTTGTAAACTCTGCTGATTGGGATTATCATCTGCTTTCCAAGCTATACTCGCCGGGACTTTTTCTTTGTCTAATCCGATTTGAATGGTAATATTAGAACGTTTTACGATCTCGTCTTGGTTCATTTTCAATGTTTTAAAGTATCCTGTTTATCAAACACACACCTGTGAACCATGATACAATCATGATCACTTCGAAATATCTATTCTGCTGTCTTCATCATCAGCTAATTCTTGCAAGAAATGCGAGGGATAGATGTGAATACCAGCCCGCAACTGTTGGGCAGCGTTAATCATAGCCTGGGCCACTACTTCCGCCTCCACCGGTCTATACTTAGTCAATAGACCTCCGGTGGCGGAGTCAATGACTTTCCCCAATCTGTTGGCCCATTTTTCACCCCAGCGGTTTTCATTCCTTTCCTTTAGCAGCAGGGAAGGCTGAAAAATATGGGCAGACCAAAAAGGCAAAGCCTTCACCGCTTCCTCCAACTCGCCCTTGACTCGACTGAAATACAAAGTCGCCTCCGGATTCGCCCCAACCGCTGATAATAGCAGCAATTGGTTAACTTCATTTGCAGCGGCAATTTTAGCAGCGGCATAGGCTTGTTCATAATCGATACGATGAAAAGCTTCACGATCCGCAGCCTTGGCAGGTGTGGACCCTAGACAGCAATAGAAGTCATGCCCTTGGAAGAGGTGAGCATGATCCTCCAGCCGATCAAAGTCCACAAGCTGTTCCTTGATTTTTGGATGATCCAAGTCAAGCGGTCGATCCGTGAAAAGCACAATTTCGTGGTAAGCACGGTGAGTAACGAGGAGCGGAAGGCAATTTCGACCAACCAAACCTGTAACGCCGATTAACAAGGCAGTCTTTTTATCTCGTATTATTTCCAATTCCTATGATTTATCTAGTTCCTTTAAGCGTTTAGAACGCAAAAGAATGGAATTTCCAATAACTATCACATCAGAAACGGCCATAAATAAAGCTCCCCACATCGGATTAAGGTAACCAGCTGCAGCAATGGGAATTGCTACAACGTTGTAGGCAAAGGCCCAAAACAGGTTTTGCCGAATTGTTTTCACTGTGTATTTACTGATGATTAAAGCCTCAAAGACTTTGTCCAGCTTCGGTTTCAGTAAGACGATTTCAGCAGATTGGATGGCAGCTTGAGAAGCACCTCCCAGGGAAATACCCACATCGGCTTTTGCTAGTGCCGGAGCATCATTTATGCCGTCCCCAACCATTGCCGTCAGTCCTTTCGTACGGAGCTGTTCAATAGTAGCTAGTTTCTGTTCTGGCAGTTGCTCTCCCTGAAACTGATCAACCTCTAGCATTTCCGCGACACTAGCGGTTTTAGCCTTTTGATCACCGCTTAAAATCACCGTTTCGACTCCTTGCCCCTTTAGCCGGCTAATGGTAGCCGCCGCCGCAGGTCTAATTTCATCTGCTAGTGCTATACTAGCCAGGAGCTCTTCATTTTCTAAGAGATAAACTTGGTGTTCTTCAGAGGCTGGGGCTGAATTTGGCAACATTCGGGCACTTCCAATCTGATAATGGTTGCCCAATTCATCTTTAGCTTCTACCCCCAATCCCTTGCGCTCCTCTATATTTCGCAAAGAAAGAGCATGCCCATTTGGAAGCTCCTCCATTGCCTGCACCAATGACTGGGCAAGCGGATGAGAAGAACGCTGTTCTAGCTCATGTATGAGACTGTGTACCTTATTTTTATCGGTGCTATGGTAGCTGATCTCTTTCAATTGGAAATTCCCCGTTGTTAGGGTTCCTGTTTTGTCAAAAACCATATGTCTGATTTTTGACAGCAGCTCTAAGGTTTGTCCACCTTTTACCAAAATTCCCTGTTTTGCCATACGGCCTACGCCAACCATTACTGCTGTCGGAGTGGCTAAGCCCATCGCACAGGGACAAGAGATGACCAATACAGCGATGGCATTCATCAAGGCTGTCTGGGCGCTAAGACCGAAGACTAGATAGCCAAGTAGGAACGTCAATATGGAAATCCCAAGTACAACGGGTACAAATACGGCACTTATGCGATCAGCAAGTCGCTGAATATCCGGCTTATCTTGTTGGGCCGTCTTCACCAATTCGATCATCTGCTGCAGGACCGTTTCTTGCCCAATGGCAGTTACTTCCATACGCATGTTTCCAGAAACTAGCAAACTCGCCCCAATCAATTCTTCTCCTTTTTGCTTATGAACAGGCAGACTTTCGCCAGTTAACATCGACTCATCTACCTCAACTTGTCCCTCCAACAGCTTCCCATCTGCAGGAACCTTATCTCCTTCATTCACTTGTACAATATCGCCCACGATGAGTTCCTCGGCCTTGATATGAACGACTGTGCCAGATGGCATCACTTTCTGTGCCATTTCCACCTTAAGGCTTGATAAATCTTCAATGGCCGTAGTAGTTTTAGCTACAGCTTTCCGCTCCATCCAATTTCCAAGCAGCACTAAGGTGATGATCGTCGCTGCTGTCTCAAAAAAGATGTATCGAGGTTCTTGTAGATATAATCCAATTAAACTGTAAATAAAGGCGGCGGTACTACCGGTAAAGATTAGCACATCCATATTTAGCACCCTTTCCTGTAAAGACCGGAAAGCGCTTCCACCAAAATGGAAAAAACCGATGAGGTACACTGGCAGACATAGAAAGAATTGGACCCAGGCTGACTCCAGAATAGGGATATGAACGCCTGCCATCATTAGAAGATGGCCAAATAGTAATGGGGCCGTCAATACTGCACTGACAAACAGTTTTCGTTCAAAGATCCAAAACGGAGGCGGCTGCTCCTCCTCTATCACCTGAAAACCGAGCTTGTGAATCCCAGCCTTCACGCTTTCCAAACTTAGTGCTTTTTCATCTTCTCGAAAACGAACTTCTTTCGTTTGAAAGTTGACAAAAACCTCTTCCAAACCCTTTCGCTCTAGATATCGAGTAATGCTCATGGCGCAATTGTTGCAATCCATTCCCGATACTTCTAAAGTGATTATATTTTTTTTCATTCTCAAATTTTAGTCAACAATGGTGGAAATCACTAATTTTGCCATCGTTCGCATTGCTAGATCAAACATAATTGAACTGATACAGCAAAGCGAAGTGGGGTTCCCGCCCACACAAAGTTATGGGAATTTTACATAGCACCTACTGACTATAGTCATCTTTCCTCTTGTAGCGAAGGTAGCAGGTCCAAGAGCTTAGATATTGCTCTTCTATGATTTTGAGGCTATTAGACGCTACACCCACAACAGATCATTTATCTGACAACATCCTTCACGAATTTCTTGTTTGACTTGATATAAATATAACCAACCAATTCTTAAATTAGATCTAATATGAGAGCACTTAGCTTATTTTTTTTATTGGCTTTATTGGCGGTAGGCTGCCAAAATTCAGGTGCTTCAGCAGAGACTGAAGAAGCATCAGAAGAAACGCAGGAAGCTCCAGCTCAGAAGTTTAGCTTGACGGCTTTCACTCCTTCTGCTGAATTTGCTGACGCAGCCATCGAATCCATGGAATACAAAGATGGCACTTTTAACTTTGGTGTGGGGGGTAGTACCTACGAATTAGGCGTACAGACGCCAGATGCGGAAGCGAAGATGTGTGCAAATTCTGCGAAAGGACAGCACATTCATCTAATCGTCGATAATGCTCCATACGCAGCGAAATACGAAGCTAGTTTTGAGCACGAAGTCGCTGATGGAGAGCACTACCTTCTCGCTTTCCTATCCCGTTCTTACCACGAAAGTATTAAAACAGGAGCAGCACATGTGGCGAAGAAAGTAACTGTAGAAGGAAAAGCCATCACCGCTGAAGCAGATGTGCAAGACCCAATGCTTTTTTATAGTCGGCCAAAAGGAAATTATGTGGGTAAGGTAGCCACAGAGAAAGTCATGCTTGACTTCTATCTTTCTAATGTTACCCTTGGTAACGACTACAAAGTGAAGGCTGAAATTAATGGCGAAGAACACATGATCGATACCTGGCAGCCCTACTACATAGAAGGCCTACCAATGGGTGAAAACACGGTAACCTTAACATTAGTGGACGGTGCAGGTAATGCGGTAGATGCTCCACTAAATCCGGTAAGCCGAACCTTTACATTAGCTGCCGACCCTACCGAATAGGACGAGGATTATCAGATCGATACATGCCCGTAGTTATACACTTATTGAGTTATGACTACGGGTAGTAGTAAGTACTTGCAATTGTCATAGGTTATTAATACATTGAAGCTGATTTACGATAATTAAGTTTACATAAGCGCGCTTACCCAATCAAAAAATCCATATAGTCCACGCTGATAGGCGATTAGAAAGTATCGTACCTAGAGGTATGATTATACTGAAACAGATTCATTGCCCTCCCATTTAAATTGGCATATTTGAATCGCGCGCTTGTCATTTAATAGCTCTACTACCACATTCGAAAAACGACCAAGGTTGCATTGGAAATCATACGCTCGCTGCGGATGGTTTACCTGTATACTATCAAGTGGGTTAGATATCACTAATTGGCTAAAATTGGAGAGAACAAAAATCTGATCATGTACTTTTTACCTATCGCGCCTGCGCCAGCCGGGACCGATGTGAAGTCGTGCCTTCAGGACCTTATTCCTTCCAATTTCGCTGCCAAAAAACATGCATACATAACTTCTATTGTTAAACGCGCAAAACAGCGATTCATGAACTCAAAGACAATCTTCTTTTATGGCTTGGTATGCCTACTAAGTATCTCTTCCTATGGGCTCTCAGCTCAAAACGGGCCTAGAAAATTTGGAAAAATAAGTAAAGCGGACTTTAACTTACCGGAATCAGAACTGGTACAAGGTGCTCATGCTGTACGACAATTCGACTACGGTTTTCTCGACTATCGTGTTATGGATGGTTTTACCACGAATCTCACTCGCCACTTTCGTACGATGATACTAGACGAACAAGGCCTGGATTGGGCAGATATTGAAATATCGTACTACAAAAACTACAATGCTCGCGAAAGAATCGGATCCCTAAAAGCCTTTGTGTACAATTTGGAAAATGGCCAAATCACCAAGACCAAATTAGAGGGCAAGGATGTTTTCGATGAGAAGGTAGACAAGAATAATCTGAAGAAAAAGTTTGCGCTTCCTAATGTCAAGCCAGGCAGTATTGTGGAAGTAAAGTATGAGGTAAGCTCCGAATTCTGGTACGCTATCGATCCTTGGATATTCCAACGATCCATTCCTGTGCTACACAGTGAATTGGAAATGAGGATTCCCGAATACTTCATTTTTAACACCAATTTTAAGGGATATGAATTTGGAAATTTAACCGTCAATGACAAAAGCACCACGGCGCGGAAGCTATTTCTCGGAGGAGGGCAAGGTGTTGATTGTCAATATAATGATTACCACTGGGTCGCCGAAAATATTCCCCCTTTCACAGCAGAGGCATATATAACTACTGCCAAAAATTATTTAGGGCGAGTGGAATTCGAGTTGGCTCGCACAAACTTCCCCAACTCCTTCAATGAGTCCTATTCAACCAGCTGGGGCGCCATTGCTCAACAACTAGCTGAATCAGAAGACTTTGGTGCTACGGTAACCCGAGCCAATTTTATGGAGAACCAGGCTGCTCAGTTGGTCGGGGATGCGGCGAATAATTCGGAAAAGGTGGTTAAACTATATGAAGGGGTAAAGAAAATTGTGAAGTGGAATAAGAAATATAGAAGATTTGCCAGTGTAGCCGACGTCAAGAAAGCAATCAATGAGGGTTTGGGGAATTCTGCCCAGGTGAACTTCGCATTGACCTGTTTACTTAAGGCCGCAGGTTTGGAGGCTTACCCGGTTCTGGTCAGTACCCGAAGTCACGGATATATCAATCAGTTTCTACCTTCTTTCGATCAATTTAATCACGTAGTTTCCGCCGTAAAGGTTGAGGATGGCCATGTGATTTTGGATGCCACCGACCCTTTAATTCCTGCCAACTTTATGCCTCAACAATGTTTGAATGACAAAGGCTTTATGCTCGTTGGAGACAAGTTTGCCTGGGTAAGCCTGAAGCCTCGGGACAAGTATAAGCTCGCAGTACAAGCTAAATTTCAAATTACGGAAGACGGCCTAATTAAAGGTAATATTAAGGAAGCACGCAGTGGCTATGCCGGTCATCGATTCCGACAATCGTTTTATAGTGAAGGTGGGGCTGAAGATTACATTGAGGAGTATCAAAATAAGGTAGAAGGACTGACGGTAAATGGGCACGAATTCAAAAACCAAGATAACATCTATAAGCGCGCAGAAGCCAGCTATGACATAGAATTGAGTGACAAGGTTATCGCTACAGGTGACATGATCTATTTCTCCCCAATGCTCCATTATGCGGTTGAAGAAAATCCATTCAAGTTGACAGAGCGGAAATATCCGGTGGATTTCGCTCATCCTTACGAAGAAGTCTATGTGATGGGCTTTGAACTACCCGATGGCTTTGCGGTTGAAGAATTACCGGAGGTTCAAAATATCATGCTGCCTGAAAAAGCCGGCAAGTTCACCTATACCGTTAAGCAATTAGAAAATACTATTCAGTTGACTGTCAGGTTCAAAATCGACAATCCATTTTTCAATTTTGAACAATATCCCTATTTGAAGGAATTCTATAATCACATTGTCGAAAAACATGCCGAACAGGTGGTATTGAAAAGAAAAACTTAGAACATTTCCAGTCTTAAATCAAACATGAGTCATCCCGAATTTTGAGCGAGGAAGAAGAAAAAGCACCAGTGGATGGCAAGCCGCAATCTGTAGAGCGGTATCGAAGCTGATCGGTACCGCTCTCCTGTTCTATGACACCAGTGTTTGAGGAAGGGATTACCCCATGCTCTCCAAGCCCTGAGTAGTTAGAGCAAGAAGTCATAGACCAAGCTAACATTACCTAGCATATCTACATCTTGAGTGGGGAGCAAAATGGGCAGAATATATTTATAGTTAATGAAAACGACAACAAGGATTTCACCGATGAATCCATTAGGATGGTCGAATCGTCACTCTTGTAAAAGAGAAGCACACTTTGCCCAACAAGTTGATACCCAAAAGGGGATGGTCCTGGTTTACCGCAGACAACTTTATACTAAAAAAAATGAAGCTGGACATCTGCTGTGACACCACTGTTTGTGAAAAAGGGGAAATTGACTTCTCCAAATATGTTGACTACTATGCCCTTCGCAAAAAACGAATCGTCTGGAACGATGGAATAGAAGGTGCCAAGCGATCATTTGCCCAAGCTGGCCAATATCAGTTTACTATGATTACGGACTGTGGTTCTATTACTTCCAACTGGGTGAATATCGAAACTAAGAGGTGCCAGTTGCGGGTATACGTCCCCGATGCCTTTTCACCCAACGGAGATGCCATTAACGCCCTCTTTGTTCCTTACTTTTCCGATGACTTTAAAGTTACAGGACTACAGTTTTCCATTTTTAATCGCTGGGGGAAATTGGTATTTCGGGCTAATGATATAGATACACCAGGATGGGATGGAACCATACGAGGAAAAGTAGCTAGTCAGGGGGCTTACCTTTGGCAACTGATATATGAATTGAGAGAAGGAACAAAAATTGTAACTAAACTTGAATCTGGTGAAGTCACACTAGTACGGTAATGAATCATCAGAGTAGCAAGAAGTGAATACTAGGATTTTCCGTAACATAAAGCGGAAGCAGAACAGCCAATCACCAAAACATTTATCACTAGTCATCATGATTGGGGTATCTAGGTTTGTGGTATATTCGAAACGAAGCAAACGAAGTGATTTAAAGTCCTTTAAAGATTTTCGTAATTCAAAAATATTCCAGTTATTGACCAGCCAGAAAAACCTCATCCCTTATGGCTGAACCCTTAAAGAATCTATACAACGAAGCCTTTCTTAATATCTTGATTCAAGACTTCCAAGTCCATTATTCCAAGTTCGACGCCGAGACATTCAAGGCCTTGGTTTTTGATCAAGATTGGCCCAATCGGGAACTAAAGGATCGTATGCGGCATCTGAGTTTGAGTCTACACGAATTGCTTAAAATGCCTTTTGCTCCAACTATGCAGCTTTTTAAAAAGGTCATAAGTCAGCGTGAAGGCTATTCACTAGAACGCATGTTATTTCCAGATTATGTCGAGGTATTCGGGCAAGCAGAATTGAAAGAAAGCCTTGACGCCCTTGCTTTTTTCACTACCTATGCCAGCTCCGAGTTTGCTATTCGCCCTTTCATATCCCAGCACCAAGACTTCGTCCTTGATCGAATGATGAAATGGGCCGGTAGTGATAATTTCCATCTGCGGCGCTTGGCTAGCGAAGGTTGTCGTCCTAGACTGCCTTGGGCCATGGCCCTACCTGCCTTGAAAAAGGATCCAGCTCCTATCCTACCTATTTTAGAAAAGTTGAAAGGAGATGAAACCGATTACGTTCGTAGAAGTGTAGCTAATAACCTAAACGACATCGCCAAGGATAATCCAACAATCACCCTGGAAAAGGCCGAACAATGGATTGGCAAAAGCAAGGAAGTTGATTGGGTGGTAAAACATGCCTGTAGAAGCCTTCTAAAGCAAGGCAATACGAGAGCTTTGGTGCTTTTCGGTTTCCAAGAGCCTACTGCAATTGGCGTTTCCAATCTGGTATTGGATAAAAGAGAAGTACAGATTGGAGCAGCATTCACCTTCCAATTTGATCTTCAAAATAACAGCGATAGCATCAGCAAACTCCGGCTGGAGTACATTATCGATTTCGTCAAGAAAAGCGGGAAAATCTCCCCGAAGGTGTTCCAAATCACAGAAAACACTTACAAGCCTGGCCAACACCATTTCTCTAAAAAGCAGTCTTTCAAGGATTTAACGACGCGTAAACATTATCCAGGGCTTCATTGTCTAAGAATCATAGTAAATGGTGCTGAAAAGGCGGCCATTTCTTTCCAATTAGAGTAAGGAGATTTTTGTTAGTTTAGCTGCGAAATTGAAGCTCACATGAAGAAAATTCTGGTTGCCAATCGAGGTGAAATTGCCCTTAGAGTAATGAAAACTGCTCGTAAAATGGGCATTAAAGTCGTTGCCATTTATTCAGAAGCTGATCGTCAGGCGCTACATGTGCGTTTTGCTGATGAAGCCATCTGCATTGGGCCTGCTCCCTCCAAAGCCTCTTACCTCTTAGGAGACAAGATCATAGAAGTAGCTAAGTCCTTGAATGTGGATGGGATACATCCTGGCTACGGTTTTCTTAGTGAGAATGCAGCTTTTGCCAAAGCTGTGGAAGAGGCAGGCATTACCTTTATCGGGCCTGGTCCATCGGCCATAGAAGTCATGGGAAGCAAGTTGGCTGCTAAGGATGCCGTGAAAGCTTATGGCATTCCTATGGTTCCAGGGGTAGATGAAGCCATTGACGATATTCCCAAGGCTAAGGCTGTAGCGGCGGAAATCGGCTACCCCATCTTAATTAAAGCCTCGGCCGGAGGCGGGGGCAAAGGCATGCGGATTGTAGAAAAGGAAAGTGAATTTGAAGATCAAATGCATCGAGCCATCAGTGAAGCGGTATCTGCTTTTGGAGATGGTTCCGTTTTCATTGAAAAATATATTGGCTCTCCTCGGCATATTGAAATACAGGTACTTGCCGATCAGCACGGAAATACGGTTCATTTATTTGAACGAGAATGCAGTATCCAAAGGCGTCATCAGAAGGTCGTTGAAGAAGCCCCTTCTGCCGTACTGACGCCGGAGGTACGGAAAGCCATGGGAGATGCAGCCGTAAAAGTTGCGCAAGCTTGCAAGTACGTCGGGGCGGGAACAGTAGAGTTTCTCATTGATGAGCATTTAAATTTTTATTTCCTGGAAATGAATACTCGTCTCCAGGTGGAGCACCCAGTCACGGAATTAATCACAAATTTGGATCTGGTTGAGCAGCAGATCCGCGTAGCTAGAGGAGAGGCTTTATCCTTCGGACAAGAAGACCTTTCCATCAATGGGCATGCCGTGGAGCTCCGGATATATGCCGAAGACCCCATGGACAACTTCCTTCCTAGTATCGGAACCCTGACTCGATATCGTTCTCCAGCAGGAGAAGGGATACGGTTAGACAGCGGATATGAAGAAGGAATGGAGATTCCGATTCACTACGACCCAATGATAGCTAAATTGGTGACTTACGCTGAAGACCGGCCTGCCGCTATCCAGAAAATGAAAGAGGTTATTGATGCTTTTGAATTGGAAGGTATAGC
>JAHQWA010000400.1 GCA_019634045.1 Saprospiraceae bacterium | reverse complement strand
TTTATTATCTCACAAAAGACATCGCCAACGAAGGGGAACTAGGGGATCCGGGTACCTTAAAGAAATTCACTATTTCTAGCGAAGAACTTACAGGTTGGATCAATGCCATTCCTGCTCTCAAGCAAGTCTTGATTCTCGACGCATGTAATTCCGGACAGATCATCAAGAATATTACCGGAAGTACCAAACGCCTGAATTCCAACCAAATTCGGGCCTTAGATCGAATGAAAGACCGGACTGGCTTATTCGTACTGGCAGGTAGTGCATCGGATAAGGTGAGCTATGAAGCGGGACAATATGGTCAAGGGTTATTGACCTATGCCCTACTCAAGAACATACGTGGCGTAGATGCCAAGAGTGATGATGTCGACGTCATGGAGTGGTTCCAATATGCACGCAATGAAGTACCTCGACTGGCCAAAAGTATCAATGGCATTCAAACCCCAATGCTGGGTTTCCCTAGCCATGGCGCAAGCTTCGACATCGGAATTCGGAGTGAAGAAGTGAAAGCCAACATCCCCATTGGAGATGAAAAACCGGTAGTGATTCGTAGCAACTTTTTCAATGAGATCTCCTTCAAAGACGATTTAAAGCTGGCCGATCAACTCGAAACATTGTTCCTGCAAGAAACCGAGAAAGGGGCCGATGCCAATTTGATCTATGTGGACGTATCTGATTATCCTAGTGCCTATTCCTTAGGTGGATTGTACAAAACTACGGATGGTAAAATCACAAGTATTAAAGTGAAGCTTTTCAAAGGGGAGGCGGAGCTTATGGAACTGGATGTACTTGCGGCTGAAACCGCTCAGGAAGTCGTTTCAGCAATCTTTGAAGCGGTTCTTGACGAGCTTTATTTTAATGAGTGAAATGTTTTAAAGTGATTAGCATATAAAATAGAGTGTCGAGGCTTGAGTTTTAATAGTATACCAAGTCCACTGCCAAATGCAATTCTCCAAAATTCTACTCAGCGCTCTTCTACTCCTGTTTTCTCATTACATCCAACCTCAAGAAGTCGGCCATATAGAATGGAAGAAATGCCTCTCCTCGGATTGCTCCGACATTGATCAGGTTCGGGTTCGCTTTGGCACTATAAAGGTTCCTGAGCATTACCAACAAGAACAGCCAGCTCGTCTTCTGGACATCGCCTTTGCCATCATCAAAGCGAGACAGCAGCCTGCCCCCTCCGATGCCGTATTGATCTTTGCCGGAGGATGGGGTTCTTCCATTTTACGACACATCCATTATTTCAGCGATCATTTTTTGGGAGAGGATCGGGATATTATTCTATATGATTATCGAGGGCTGGGTTATTCTTCGCCCAGTTTGTGCCCAAGTATTGGGGAAGAAGTATTTCAACTTTTATTAGAAAATAAGTCCCATGAAGCCTATAAGGTCTGGCAGGTCCAACGTTTTGATGAGTGCTTAGATGAATTGGCGGCACAAGGGATTGATTTCACTCAGTACGGAACGGATAACCGTAGCCGCGATGCCAATTTATTGGCAGAACGTTTGCCCTATGAAAGCTATAACCTCTTTGGCACTTCCGGGGGAACAAGAACTATCCAGAGCTTCATGCGGAATGCCACGGTCCCCATTCGCTCGGCTATTTTCGATTCTACCGTTCCCATCGGTCACCCCATCATTTTGGATGGATTCCACAACTACCAGCAGAGTTTAGATCGGATCTTTAAACATTGCTTGGACGATCCCGCTTGCCGAAAAGCTTATCCGAATTTGAAGAGCCGATTTCTGGCTTTTTTGAAAACCCTGAATGAGCAGCCCCTTGCCCTAAAATTACGCGGCTTGCCAAAGGCATACCTAAATAAACAGGAGGTCAATGCCCTCGTTTATAATCAACTCTATGAGGAAAACAACTTTGGATTTCTTCCCTTTTTCCTGGAAGCACTCATTGGGCGTAAATCAGCTATGCTCCGACGCCTTATTAATCGGCATGAGATGCGCAACACCGTACTTGAAGCCTTCAATGCGCCCGGCTTTCTCAACTATATGAATGACTATAAGGTCTTTCAAAACGATAGCCTCATCCAAGCGCAGAGACCTGCGACCTTAGCGAATTACGAAGTTTTGGATGGCTATCTCCCCTATTTCATCCAAGATAAACGATTTCACAAATACCCGGACGAAGCCCAACCGATTTCCTCTGATATCCCCAGCCTCTTTCTGGTAGGCAGTTACGACCCTACAACTCCTCCAGCTTATACCGAATTTTTGCTGTCGAATTTCACCCAGGCTCATTTTGTACAATTGCCCAAGGTGGGCCATGGGGTTTTCAATCAAGATTGTGGGCAAGCGCTTATGCTAAATTTCATCCAGAAGCCAACTAAGCGGCCGAACACCTATTGTGTCGATCAACTGAAGAACTGGCAAATATCTTTCTTTGTAAGGGGCCAAAATTAGGCTCATACCTGTTATTCAGGAACTACTCTATGGGCATTTAAAAATTTAGTAGGGTCCAGGTATCCCCTAGGATCTGCCGCATAGCCCCCGCCAATGGGCATTCCAATACTGTCTCTGATTTCCAAATGTAAATGGGCATAGTACTGGCCATTTGCTGTGCCGATAGTAGCAATTGGCTGGCCACGCTTTACCCAATCACTAGCTTTCACCATTATGGAATCACAGTGCGCATACAAAGACTCATATTGTTCTCCATTTGGAATTTGATGCCGTATTCGAATCACTTTACCCCACCCGCCATCTATATCTGCTGCGAAGTTCACTTGCCCCGCTGCAATGGCATAAATAGGATCACCTAGATCTGTATTCCCCCCCGTTACCGCATTCCAATCATCCCCCAGGTGATAGTTTTTACCAAAACCTTGTGCATTATAGTATCCTTTAGCATCCGGTTTACCCACAGGGAAATCGAAAGCGGTGGCAATGTATTCCTGAGGAAAGACAGGCCGTTGAACCGGTGAGTCGGATCTTGCTTTAACAGATAAGCTATCATTTTCTGATGAAGTAGGCGCTTTTTCCATGGTGCCACCTTGGCAGCATAGGCAAGACCATAATAGGCATAGACCATACAGGAGATATCGTGTTGTCATTTTAATCATTGTTGGTTCTCTGACAATTGTTTTGCATGAACGCTTCCCATAAGAAAAAGTCTTTAACGTCCACTTAAATATACTGCTGTTCACTTACCAGACTATGCCATTCGCTTCAATCCAGCTTTTTTCTACAGGGCTCAGACTACCTTCGAATTGTCACTGAAACTCAAACCATAAACAACAATACTATGCAAAAGATATTTACGCTAATCTCACTTCTTTCCTTGATTGGCAGCCTGTCTGTTCTTCAGGCACAGGACTGTACCAATGATGTTACTCCCCCCACGGCACTAGGATGCGATGCAAATTTTGACTATAACGCCAGTATTCCCTGCCCGTTCGCGCTCCCTGATTTTAGAATCATTCTGGTAGTTTCAGACAACTGTACGCCAACAGAGGACCTGGTGATAACGCAAAGTCCAGCTCCGGGTACCCCCACCGATTTTGGGCCATTGGATTTTATCCTGACCGTAACGGATAACGCAGGTAATACCAAGACCTGTACCTATAACCTCCGGGCAAATGATGTCAGTTCGCCTACCGTTTCTTGCCCACCGTCTATTGATGTGGACCTGAATAATGACTGCGAATGGTTGATGCCAAATATGACTGACTTAGTACAAGTATCTGACAATTGCCCTTCTTCTGGAGAAATCACGGTAGTACAGAATATCCCCGAAGGCACAAGCTTAGGGTCCGAAAGTACAGTCCAAGTATATGCTTCACAACATGGCTCTCGTGGTCCGTCTTGCTTTGTGGACTTGAATTTAGCAGATAACCCTCCCCTTATAGCAGTCTGCCAGCCCGTCACCATTGACTTAGACGGAAGCGGTAAAGCCACTCTCACTGCAACAAATGCAGACGGAGGATCTAGCTCGGCCTGTGGGGCTTTGGATTTGAGTGTCAGTCAAAGCGAATTTGATTGTACAGAGGTGGGTAATCACCTAGAGACCCTAACTGTTACTAATGAAAATGGTGGGCAAGCAAGTTGTGACTTTATGGTTACCATACGAGACCTAGAGTCTCCTAGCTTCAGCAATTGTCCAGGGAATATCAATGTCTTTAATGACCAAGATGATTGTGGGGCTCTTGTAAGCTGGACGCCACCTATCTTGAATGACAATTGCATAGGAGCTATTGGCAGTTCAACGTATAATTCTGGCGACTTCTTTCCTGTAGGCAGTACCACGGTCACTTATTCCGGTAGTGATGCTTCGAATAATCCGGCCACTGATTGTAGTTTCACAGTCAACGTCACAGATATGGAGAACCCCAGAATCAACTGCCCTGCTGATATAAATACTACTACTGATCCCGGTCTTTGTGGAGCCGATGTAAGTTTCATTGCTCCGATAACTGATGATAATTGTGCTATTGAGGTAGTCAACGCTCGCTATCGAGAAGTAGATCAGAGCAATTCCCCAATCGGCAGCTGGACTAGTAGGGTTTTAGACCCCAGTGGCTTCTTCCCGCTTGGTCGATATCAGGTACAGTGGAGAGCCATGGATGTCCATGGGAACAAATCTTCTTGCTCGCACTACCTCGAAGTATCCGATGGAGAAGCTCCTGTAGCCGTTTGTCAAGATGTCACCGTTGACTTCAACGGGGAAATTGATCAGGATCTATCGGTAGCACAAATCTGGGATGAGGCCAATAGCTCAGACAATTGTGGCAGTCTTACCTATGTAAGCACTGAACCCTCTTTAACGATCGATTGTGAAGACCTGGGAACAACAATTCCACTTACCGTTACCATCAAGGATGAGGCGGGGAATGAAGATGCATGTACCGCCTACGTTGATGTGACGGGTCTACCCTGTGGTTGGTCTGAAGGCCCGCAAGATGGCAGTCTCAACTGCGGTAATGATACCCAGGTAGACTATGACACCGATGACCAAAGCTTTACCCTCTCCGCTGATGGCTGCTGGCACGATTGCCGTGATGCCGATCAAGCGGTTCAGGCCTACTACGTCCTTTGTGGCGATGGCCAGATCGAAGCCCGATTGGCCGATATCAACTATGGAGGATATGCGGGTTTAATGGCTAGAGAAAGCCTTGACCCCTTGGCCAGAAGAGCCGGGGCACTCAAGAATTACTCAACTAGAAAAATAAGGAGAGAATGGAGAGCCAGTTATGGAGGTAATGTTTCTCAATCTCATGTGACGCGCAGTCGCGTAGAATGGTTCCGCTTGGTGAGAGCTGGCAAAAAGATTAAAAGCTACACGAGTACCAATGGTAGCTACTGGAGATTACTACAAGTGGTAACCCTACCAGATCTGGAAGACTGTCTCTATATGAGCTTGATGGCTTACAGCCTAAATGGCAAGGCAGAAGTCGAAGCTGTATTTGACAATGTCAGCGTCTCCTCCAGCGGGAATCTAGCCAGCAGCCTCATTGTTGATGAGGCTCAATTACCAGATCAGCAGCAGTCCTACACCGGATTGGATCAATTCGCCAGCATTACCCTCTTCCCTAATCCAGCGAATGAACAAACTCAGATTGCCTTGGAGGGTTTTGAGGATAAGCCCGCATTGATGATTGTACGAGATCAATTCGGCAAAGTAGTCCGTCAATTACAGCTGGATACAGCAGCAGGTAGTCCACAAAGATTGGACACCAATGATCTGACTGCTGGTCTTTACTTGATCAGTATTGTTCAGGAAGGAAAGGTCAGGGGCAGTAAGAAGCTAATCGTACAACGATAATCAACTGAATCAAAAGCCCCTTGTTCAAATTTGGACAAGGGGCTTTTGATGCTAAACACTTTTATCGATTACCGCTTCGGAAGTCAAGCCGAAAATAGGCGGCGTCTCTACCCCAAGCATGGCTAAATAGGTATACAATTGACCCCTATGATGAACTTCGTGCTCCACCATGGCTCGTAGCCATTTCCAAATAGTGATTTCTGTACCAGCAGGCGTCTTGCACTTCTTATGTAAATCTTCCTGGCTTAGATGTAGAAAGATTGCCATGCTCTCCTCATGCATCTTTTGATAATAATCCACGATCTCTTCATATCCTTCTGCAAACTCTATTCCACAGCCCTTATAACTGCTTTCCTTGAATTGAACTGTCTCGGCATACATATACCTTTCAATATTTGCCAAGTGCCGGATAAGATCTCCAATGGTAAATTTTCCTTCTTGATAGGTCCACTCAATTTTTTCTTTTGGGATGTAATCAAATAACCTAGCCGTTCTTTTTTTTATTCTGGAGTAGTATTTCACGAAGGATTGGATGTCTGAGATTTCCATTTTCTAAGTCTTTTTATTCTTTGATGGACTACCCAAAAATAATAAAACGGACTGAGTTTCTGGATCAGCTTGAAAACGCTGAGTGGTAGTCGTCTGAAAGTCTAGCAACTCACTTTTGAGATTGGCAGGAGGCTGTTCGCCTTTGGGAGAGGATAGGGTAATCGCCCTCCCTTCCAAAAGATTGATGTATGCTAAGCAACGATTAGCGGGCCAATTCTTTTCGGATCCTACTTAAACTTTCCGTAGTAATCCCTAAAAAAGAGGCAATATGATAGTTTTTCACATTCTGTTGAATGTTAGGATAATTCTCGATAAAAGATAAATATCTGTCTTTAGCGGGTTGTGCCAAATTTCCAAGAATTCGCTTTTGGAGTGTCATAAACCTTCTTTCAAGTTTCTTCCGAAAGAAGGTTTCAAAGCCCGGTAAGTCAATGTACAGTTGCTTCATATTCTTTCGCGATAACTTATATACCGTAGCCTCTTGAATACACTCAATATTTGTCAAGGCCTTATCCCCGGTAAAGAAAGCAGTATAATCGCTGATCCACCAGTCTTTAATAGCAAACTGTAAAGTATGTTCTTTGCCAGCATCGTCAAGAAAATAGGTCCTTAGGCAGCCGCTATAAACCAGGTGGGTGTGCAGAACGGTGTCCCCTTCACTCAGCAAGGTATCCCCCTTCTTGAGGTTAACTTCCTTTAGGAGAGGTGCAAGAAGGCTGAGTTCTTCTGGTGAAAAACCAGCGTCCTTGAATACCTCTACCAGTATTGAATAATCCATATTTGATTTAATTGCTCAGCAGTCTTCAATTACTGCCCCAATGGCTCTAGCACGATGTCTTTATACCAAATTTCATAAGGCTCTCCCGCATGCGCTTGTAAGCAAATACATCCGCTAGCCGGTACCTCCCCTTGCTCCGTAAACTTAGCGGTTGAAACGCCGTTGATTAGAATTTCAATGTCGGGGCCATCGTCTTGATATTCACCTCATTCCATCCCTCAGGGTCAATCGTTTTCTCCACTAGTTCCTTATTAGCGACTTTATAAATGATCACAGGGAAGATATCGGGTCTGGGATATCGTGAAGTATTAGGCCTATTCTCATCTACCAGACTGCCCCAAAGGGGATAAATGCCGGCTGTATCTTTCGGTGTAAAATCAGAAAACTGGGGGACCGCATTGGCATCAATATATCCTATGTCCGCCTGATACCCCATCACTTCATTGGAGTTGGACACACGTTTGGCCCTAAAGCTTATTCCTCCATTAATTTTCAAGTAACTCGTGTTAAATTTAGCAGACAGTTCCAAATCAAAATTTTCATATTGCTGCTTTGTACATAGGTAGTAACTTTTATCTACTGTTTTTTCCAGGCTACCCCCGACGATAGCACCCTCCTCCACTCTAAAAAAAGAATCTGATCCTTCTCAACCCTCCAATGATTCTCCGTTGAACAATTTCACCTCATCTGAGGTGCCGCAGGAAACAAACAATAGGATGGCACACATGAATCCAGCTAGGTTTACAGTGTTTTTTAACATCACTTTAGTTTTATTTTGAAAATGGTTC
>JAHQWA010000399.1 GCA_019634045.1 Saprospiraceae bacterium | reverse complement strand
AAGACTACGTCCTGCCTACTGACGAATTGCCTTGTATCATATTAGTAGTGGGTGTGAATGGAGTGGGTAAAACCACCACCATTGGCAAAATCGCACATCAGTACCAGCAACAAGGCAAGAAGGTGGTGCTGGGAGCCGGAGATACCTTTAGAGCTGCTGCAGTTGATCAGCTCAAGATCTGGTCGGAAAGAGTAGGGTGCGACTTCTACAGCAAAGGTATGAATACAGATCCTGCAGCCGTAGCCTATGAAACGGTAGCCTATGCCATCGAGAACAAATGTGATGTGGCGATCATTGATACAGCGGGGCGATTGCACACCAAGATTAACCTGATGAAGGAGTTGAGCAAGATCAAACGTTCCATTAGTAAAAAACAGGAAACGGCTCCACATGAGGTGTTATTGGTACTGGATGCGACTACCGGTCAGAATGCTATCGAACAAGCCAAACACTTTACCGCAGCCACTGAAGTTAGTGCTTTGGCGCTGACCAAATTGGATGGCACGGCTAAAGGCGGCGTGGCAATAGGTATTTCTGATCAATTCAAGATTCCCATCAAATACATTGGTGTGGGTGAAGGTATCAATCAGTTGCAGATCTTTAACAAAAGAGCATTTGTTGACTCTCTCTTTAGTGGTGGAGTCCCAGAAGCATAATGCCCTGACAAGATATTTCTTTTGTATACATCCCGAATTTTGGCTACGGCTGAAATTCGGGATGTTCATTTATAGCCCTTCTCCTCACTTCCCTTCTGCACTCCCCTACTCCCACCAATCCAGCGCCATCGAAGCAACAACCCAGCCTCGATCCATTAAATTTTAGAGCTATCCGATGTTACTTCTCCTAGAATCAGAGTCTAAAAAGCAAATTCCCAAGAACCAGTTAAATAACTACACGACTCTATTTGTGTCAAATTCCTGAAAACCAATCGGAAATAGATGCAATAAAAAAAATAGAAAAATTTTACGGGGATGGAAAATAATAAAACTAAGCCAGTGGAAGTTATAGAACCTATAAAATGGAATTCTGATTTTATTGGAATTTGCCATATGAGTTTCGGTTCAAATTTAAACCACCTAGATGATTTGAACATTCAGAAACTACAACATCACACCAAAAACTCCAGTCTTAATCATTTTGAACAAGACTCATCCCACAGCTTTCCGTTACCATATGATCCTATACCCGTTACTTCCGTAATAACGTATCTGACTGCGAATACCTGTACGGCAACTGGACAATAACTGGCATATACCGAAGAACTAGTAGACTCGTTACAGACACCCCTACTCATGCACACCTCAAGAACAAGGAACAGTAGCAACATTCGCTTAAACGTTGACTTCAATCTTTCATCTAACATCCTTACATCTACTCCTATGCTCTACGATTACCAAATCAAAAA
Source organism: Saprospiraceae bacterium (assembly GCA_019634045.1). Lineage (GTDB taxonomy): Bacteria > Bacteroidota > Bacteroidia > Chitinophagales > Saprospiraceae > DT-111. Next base: position 6,198 of record JAHQWA010000399.1, on the reverse strand, counting down.
CCTGGTTATGAGAACCCTACTAATAACATTCGCCCTGATCAGTGTTCAATCTCTAGGCTTTAGTCAGGAACGCCTGGTGGGCGAGGACTATAATGCCTATTACGATTGGTTCAATAAGTATTCGAAAACGGCCGAACAATATGAACAAGGGAGTACCCTTTACGTCTTTGGACACGATATCAAAATCTTTCAAGGTCCTTGTGAGGACGCCAAGGTCGTCACGAAAGTAAAGATGGGACAGACCGTCAAAAATATGGTAGATTATACAGAAGCCATGCAGGTTCCGGAGGATGAGATCAATGGGTATGGGGATATCTGGTACCAAGTGGGAGGAAAAGATGCAAACGGCAAACGCTTTTCTGGTTTTCTGTGGGGAGGGCATATCGCCAAGGCTTGGGCTTACCATGATTTTACTGGGGATCAAAGAAAGGAACTCGTCATGTTAGGACTTTCTCCTGCCCCGAAGCGCAATGTCACTGACATCAAAGCAGAGATCAGAATTCTGCAAAAAGGGAATTTATTGTACCAGAAAATAGTACCTGGCCTTTGCGTATTTGAAGATTGTGGTTCCAATGTGCTATTGAGAGTCATTCCAAACGCGCCGGTACAGGGAAGTTTCATGCTGGAGGCAAGTACCATGACCGTAAGCTGTTTTGCCGGCATCGAAAAAGCATTTTACAATTGGGATGGCCAGCGATTGAATTTGGCCTACCATGCAGAATATACCACGAAACATCAGTTTGCCAATCAGCCTTTCCGATTGGAGGCGGCCAATGGCTCCGTCCAGATATGTCGTTATAGTCAGGAGGGAAACAACTTTACGCCAGAATGGAGTTGCAAAGATATCACGCCGGAGGCGGCCCCTCAACAGGTGCGTCCAAAAGCAGCTCCAGTAGCTCGGGCCAGATAAATCCCGATCATATTTTGAGAAACTACACCTGATGCGAAGTGGTTTGGGTTTCCTGGCTATGTTCCAGCTAGACCCAAGCGAAATGAGCGTCAGTTACCCTATGAATATCAAGGGGAAGTCTATCACCATAGGCTTCCCCTTCTGTCTATTTGGGCTCACAAATTATACCTATCTTTACCGAAAACATGACCACTTCCAACTCGGGACTGACTAAAGCCTGGCGGCTATTGATACGTCTCTTGGGGTTTTCGCTCACCTTATTGTTGCTAACCGTTTTATTCTCCTTTGTCCTTTTTCAATTGCTACAACTCCCCGCCCCTTTCGGCGAAGGCACCGAAATGACAGATTTGGATATCCATTCCATGATCTTCTTTTGGTCGGCCTTGACGATTGCCACTTTGCTAGCCATTTATCTGTTTTGGATCAAAATTGATAAAGATTCCTGGCTCCTAATTGGGCTAAAGGATGCTAAAGGTTGGCCGAACTTTTGGTACGGAACGGCCTTGGGAGCAGGAATGATCAGTACGGGCTATGTGCTCATGCTCCTCTTTGGCGTAGCGACCTTTGAGGCGGGGAACTTTGTTGTAGGCTCTTTCCTAGCTTGGCTCGCCTTTTTCTTAATACAACCCTTCTTTGAAGAATTACTGTTTCGCGGTTATGTGCTTCGCTTAGTGGAGCGCTATTTCAGTACCTGGACTGCTATCATTATCTCCTCTATTCTTTTTGGTTTGGTGCATGCACCCAACGACAACTTTTCCATCTTGGGGCTGTTGAGCATCGCGCTGTCCGGCTTGCTAATGGGGTGGTTGTTTGTCCGGACGGGTTCCCTGTGGGCGCCGACTGGCCTTCACTTTAGCTGGAACTTCTTTCAAGGTGTGATATTCGGGTACCCAACCAGTGGCATCAATACTTACGAAATTATGGCTAATCAATATAGTGCCCCGGAATGGCTATCCGGAGGAGATTTTGGCTTCGAAGGCTCCATACTAGCGGTATTACTATTGGCTGGCGTTTTCTATTGGGATCTTAAGAAGGATCCTTCTTCGACAACTCTTGTGGACAATCCTACATTGAGCTAAATAAGCGATGCTGGTGATTGCTGTCCGTAAAGCGTTGAATGGTATTTTTGAATGTCTCGAAACACGAGATTTGTCGAGGAGTCAAAAGATAAAACGAAGACTGAGCTGATGACTTCGATATATGCCCTAAGCGGCTTCCTAGAGGGCGATATACATCTTATTCGTAATCTTCCACTGCTCGTTCATCTTTTGTAGGGATAGGACATCAACATACACCTTATCCCCCACTTCCATTCGGATTACCGCTACGGCCATTTTTGCTGAAACAATATCTATCCGCTGCACCTCTAGCTGGGCTTGGTCCAACACTTCCTGAGGTAACTTATCTCTAGCCCCCCATTTAGGAATGATCTCCTTGAAGTAGCCATTTTCGAACCCCTCCTCTCCCGCTTCTGTCGTAAGGGGCAATTTCATAGTTCCATTTTCGGTATCAAAGGCGAGTTCGAGGCGCGTGAGGTCTCGGTGGATATAGCCTTGGAAGTAATTTTCCACGCTAGCCTTAACCAAAGCCAAGTCATCCGACTTTTCTTGTGCATGTCCTGGGCTTACCGATAAAACAGCTATACATGTAATTAAACAGCAGATGGCTTTCATAAGTATTAGGTTGCAGTTAAATGGATGCATAAAGGTAGGGAAATTGAGAAGATGCTTCCGCTCTTTCTGATCTTGCAACAGGAAAGCCCGACTTACTCCGCCTGATTACCCGCCGCAGGAACAATAGCTAAAAAAATGAAACAAATTCTGGTGGTTTACTAAAGGTTTGAAACAATAGCTACAAGATGTTTTGAGCCCAGAGCCCACCTTTGTCATGACTTCACCGGTGAAGGATTTCTTAATCCAAATCCTTCGAATCATGACTAGATTAATTTTTATTTCTACCCTGATTTTTGCCTTTACTTCACAACAAATTCAAGCCCAGGGAGGGCCGATTCCTTTCCAGATGGCCGGCAAAATGATACTTATCAAGGCACAAATTGGAGGCATCTCAGGAAATTTCATACTAGATACTGGAACCAGCCATCTTGTATTGAACGCTAAGTATTTCTCCGGTCTAAGGACAGAAAAGATCTTTACAGGTGTGAATGGTGCAACAAAGAAGGTAGAAGCCGACTACTTTGATGTGAAGATCGGGGACCATCAATGGAACAGTATTTATGCAGAGATTATATCCCTGGAACATGTTGAAAAACTAAAATACCGCCAAATACACGGACTCATCGGTTGTCGGATACTGAGGAAGTATCGCATGTTCATCGATTATCGCGCCTCCTACATCCAACTGGAAAAGCAGGGCACCAAGGGAAGCAATACTCCCTACCCTTTAAATCCTCCAAACTTACGCTACCCTTTCCGCTATAAAGGAGACACCCCCATCATTGAAGTGAAGCTTGGCAATCGGGAACTAAAATTAGCCATCGATACCGGCGCCGAAATCAATCTATTTGATCAAAAATTGCGAGACTCATTTCAAACCTTTCTATATGCAGGGGCACGGAGAAACTTAAGCAGTTTTAGTACCCAACAGCAAAATGGCCGGACCTACAAGATGCGCGATCTACCCTGGGAGACCTTCAAGCTAGCCCCAATGAATACGCTATTTGTATCCCTTTCTGAATGGAACACCTCTGTCTCCGGGCCTCGAATAGATGCCATTTTAGGTTTCGAATTTCTGGTGCAGTTTCAAGTTGAGATCAATTACAAGACCAAAGAACTTGCTCTTTGGTTTCACCACGACCCTAAGACTACCGTGAGTATTCCTAGTGCGCATACTAAGCGCTCACAGTAAGAATCTCAATTCAGGGTCGGGGACGGGTCTCAGTAAGAGATCACAAGCAACCTCTCCCATTGCACCGGTCCATTTCCAATCATCACACAAGCTTCTCGCCATATGAATCAGCAGCGTTTCCTAAGCACACTCAATAGACTCATTGAACAAAATATCAGCAAGCCTGACTTTGGTATTAAAGAAATATGCCAAGAACTCAAGATTAGCCGTGCTCAACTACATCGAATACTGAAGAAAGCAACGAAGAAGTCTACCTCCCTCTACATTCGGTCCATTCGGATGCGCCGGGCAAAACAACTCCTCATTACTTCTGAACTGAACGTCTCTGAAGTCGGGTATGCGGTGGGATATGAAAATCGCAGCCACTTTTCGCAGGATTTCAAAAGCGAATTTGGGTATCCGCCTTCGCATTTTAAATCTTAAGGGATGCAGGTCCTGAGTATAGAAGTCATCTGTCTATATATAGAGCATAGAAGTACTCATTCTCCCCATAAAGTAGCTGCCTGTAGAGTGAAATATGTACTAAAAAATGGAGCACAAGCCGAGAAAATAGGCTATTCCCTACAGAATTGTAACAATAGCTAAAACTTTCTAGCTTTGAAATCCTCATATTTGTAGTGACTTCACCGGTGAAGGATTTTTCACCTAGGTGCTTGTTTCGAGCTAGGCTTTGGTAGCGAAAAACTTGAATTATTGGTTCTCGCAAAGCTCATTTTTGGAGTTTGTAGCAGCGCTACGGACGAGGAAATAGCTACAGCGAGGTTCATGAATTCAGGATTTACAGCCCAAATCGCTACTTCGGAACAAGCACCAAAATCCTTCCGAATATGAAAGCTCGAATATCTCTTTTCTGCGCATTTTTCTCGCTTTTAGCGACATCACATTTACAAGCTCTAAGGATTAGTATACCATTCAAATTGGCCGGCAAGATGATTGTCTTACCAGCCACCGTTAACGGAATATCCGGGAATTTCATCCTCGATACAGGGATTCCCCATGCCGTTTTGAATGCAGCCTATTTCGATGGGCAAGAAGTAGACCGGGTTTATAGCAGTGTTTTGGGCACGACGCCCAAGATCAAGGCTTCGCATGTCAAGGTACAATTGGACGCCTTATGCTGGAAAGGGGTGTACGCCGAAATACTTCCTTTGGAACACCTGGAGACCATCAAAGGAATGCCGATTCTTGGGCTGATTGGTGGTCGAATGCTGCGAAAATATATGTTGTGGATCGATTATGAGCAGCAGTACATCTGGTTGGAAAAAGAAGGCAGTACTTGGGAAACTTCCTTTTTTCCTGCACCAACGAAAGAATCAGTTCTAGAGCAGGTTTTCCGGTTCAAGAATGGCAGCCCCAGTATACAAATACAATTAGGGAAATCTAACTACCTCTTTAGTTTGGATACGGGAGCTGAAACGAACATTATCGATACCAAGTATCGCTCTACCTTTGCTCCTTATTTTAATCTTGAACGACAGAAGGTACTTAGCAGTTTCACAAAAAGCCCCGATCGCATCACTTCTACACTGTTGTACGGTATGAATGTAAGTGGTCTTGCCTGCCAGCCCATGATCAGCACCTTCCTGGCTTTGGGTGAGTGGAATACGAGTACCAAAGGGCCGAAGGTAGCAGGAATACTTGGCTACGAATTCTTACACCAGTTTCGCGTTTGTATTAACTTTAAGTCTCGTATTCTATACCTCATACCCGCTGATCAGCACCAAAAACGAGTATTGTATATGACAAAAAAATAGCCCGCTACTTGACTATTTGCCAGGAGTAACTTAAATTAAGGGTATCATTAGTAGAACTACGCTCTCAAACTTTCCTTTAACAAATTATCGGTTTAACAGAATCAGTTTTGTGTGTTTGTAGTAGGACTGTATTTGCTTTTTAAGTAACTCATAAAGAGATGCATTGGGTATTGTTGTCCCTTGTACTTTTTTGAGTTGTGACTAGAAGCAAGGTATGTTCTATTGGTTTCTAGAAGCCATTTCCTCCGAGTCACCTGGGGTTCGAGTGATCGTCATCCTATCTCTCCTTGCTCCTATGATGTGATTTCCTCCTTTCCTGCAGTGCAAAAGTCCCTGAAAATTACTCCTTCAATAATAAGAACGACTATTGTGACAATAGCAAAGATGTTCGGGGACCTAGTTTCCTGGGTTTGCTCCCGTCTTATATTTAATTCTATCAACTTAAAACTTAAAAACATGGTAAAACTATTCGCTACTTATTTACGGTCTACACCTCATTGCAGCCGTTTCTCATGTAAGGTGTTTACATATTCTTGACTTTTGTTTTCCAGGCTAAATCTGGTTGAAAGTCGAAAATCGGAAAGTCGAAATCGGAAAAAGGTCCTAAATCGGAGGGTTTTCCGCCTTCCGCCTTCGTACCTGTCTGTTCTGGCGAACGCCAGGCAGGTT
>JAHQWA010000028.1 GCA_019634045.1 Saprospiraceae bacterium | reverse complement strand
CACACCATTTCGCGGGCCAGCAAATGTTTGGGCACGCTATGTTGCTGCCTATTCCCGATATTGATCATACCGATTATCTGATCATTTTGGGTGGAAACCCTCTCGTTTCTAATGGCAGTATCATGACGGCTCCGGATGTGGGCAAGCGGTTAAGAGCTATTTCGGAGCGAGGAGGAAAGGTAGTGGTTTTAGATCCCCGGCGTACCGAGACAGCGGATAAAATGGATGAGCATCATTTTATCTATCCAGAATCGGATGTCTACTTTTTGTTAGCCATAATCCATGTGGTGATGGCGGAAGGAAAATTAGACCTGGGACACTTAGCAGCGCATACAGATGGATTGGAGGAGATCAAGAAATTGGTGGCAGATTATAGTCCTGAGCAGGTAGCAAAGCGGACAGGTATAGAAGCCGCGACCATCCGCCAAATCGCAATTGAATTCAGCCAGGCGGAAAAGGCGGTCTGTTATGGTCGCTTGGGCGTATCTACGCAGTTGTATGGAGGCTTGTGCCAATGGCTGGTGAATGTGTTGAATGCGGTGAGTGGTAATTTGGATGTGCCCGGAGGAGCTATGTTCACCGCTCCTGCCTTCGATCAGATCAAGATGTTAGGAAAAAAGGGGAAGGCGCCTTCGTTCAATCGTTGGCAGAGTCGGGTACGAGGATTGCCAGAGTTTGGGGGAGAGCTGCCGGTAGCCGCCTTGGCTGAGGAGATTCTGACGTCAGGGGAGGGGCAGATCAAGGCGATGGTCACGATAGCCGGGAATCCAGTTCTTTCTATTCCTAATGGAAAAGAGCTTGATAAAGGCCTGGAGGAATTGGAATTTATGCTTTCCATTGATATCTACCTCAATGAAACAACCCGCCATGCGGATGTGATCCTGCCTCCTACGACAGGCTTGGAAGTGGCGCATTACGATGTCGTTTTTCACGCCCTGGCTATTCGCAATACCAGTAAGTACTCGGAGGTATTGTTCGAAAAAGAAGATAGACAGCGACACGATTACCAGATATTCACGGCTTTGACGGAGCGGATGGGCGGCAAGCCCGTTCCTGCGGCCAATCCAGCGCAAGTCTTGGCCTTTAGCCTAGGACAGAGTAGCTACGCTAAAGATGGGCTAAATCTTCAAGTCTTAAAAGACAACCCACATGGTGTCGATCTCGGACCCTTGCGATCCTGTATGCCGGATCGATTGATGACTGGAGATAGCCGGATACAATTGGCACCGGCTTGCTTCCTAGAAGATTGCAAGCGATTATCTATGTCAGCGGATCAAGATCAGAAGCTGTTCCCCATGCGCCTCATTGGCCGCCGCCATTTGCGTTCCAATAACTCTTGGATGCACAACTCCCATCGCTTGGTTAAAGGGAGGGACCGCTGTACTATGCTTTTACATCCCAGGGATGGGAAGCGACTGGGCATCGAGAATGGAGAGCTGGCAAAGGTGAGCTCTCGTGTCGGAAGCTTGGAGATTAAGGCGGAACTTTCCGATGAGATCATGCCGGGGGTGATCAGCATTCCGCACGGTTGGGGGCATAACCGCACAGGAATTGGTTTGCGAGTAGCTGCTGAGCATGCCGGACATAGCCTCAATGACCTTACGGATGAGCATCGAATCGACCTGCTGACAGGAAATGCTGCCTTTAACGGAGTTCCGGTAAAAGTGGAAGCGGTGACTGCTTCGATTCCTGCTTAAGCCTTTTTTAAGAGGCTTCTTGGTCCTTTAAGTAGTCCTGTAACTCATTTGGTAATTGATAAGAAAGACCTTCCTCTTTCATTTTTAAGGGGAAGGCGTGAAATTGGCCTTGATGGTACCAATAGAGGTTGCGGGTTATAGGCCCGGGATCGGATTCATAGATGAGATTGGCCTGCTTGACAATTAGGTTTAAAGCCTCGTGCAAATTGCTACTTAAGGTGCGAATGGGGTGAATAAAGACCGTTCCCTTAGTCGGTACGGCGACTAGGGCGCCATGCTCCCCTACGCTATCGCTAAAGTTCTGTTCCAGGTCCAGCATTTTAATGGCAGCATATTCATTGCTGATGACGGCTACAATCTCGGTTTCTTCCCAATAGCCGTGTGCGGTCTCGACTTCTTGCCGGTTGGCATTCTGTAGCGCAATTTGAAAAAGCGTTTTTTCATCCGCTGGCCAGTTCTCTGTTTCTGATTCTAAAATAACCTGGAACTTAGAGGGTAAATCGAGGGAAAGGACGGAGTAGGTGCCCTCTAGGTCTTGCCGAAAAATAAGCGCATCCTGCTCGGAATGTGTATCAATCTGATCGCCGTACAGACGCAAAGTCAAGTATTCTTTGGCCAATTCAAAATTGCGGAATAACTCCTCCGTATTGGTATGTTCCAACAACTGGTCAAAGTAGGTATAAATATCCTGTTTCCAGCCTCCCTCTAGCTGACTAGATAGCCGCTTGACGAGATTGTCCAAGCTGATATCCATTTGCTCTTCATCGTCGTGAACAGCAAGCTGCCCTTCCGCTATTTCGGTTAAGTAATAGTCCTTTTCCTCAAAATACCGACAGATGTAGGCTAAGATCCTGAAGTACTGTCGCTCAGAAACTAAGTGTTCATATTTCGCTGGAAGCTGCTCTTCTATGCTTGTCAAACTACTTTTGGAATTCATTGGGCGTTTTTTTGACGAGAACCGCTAGGGTTCATCCAGGTGACGGGTACTCAGGTGTCGAGCTTGCGATAAGGCCCTTGTTGGCTAAGATAGGTGTTGTTGCTATAGTACTAATCAGGGGATAAGTGGCTGACCAAATTAATGGCGGGTCCACCTCAATATAACGTTCTTTTCAAGATAAATCGCATGAACAGCTATACAGCATGAGCTGGTTTGAACTTTTTGCCTGCCGATGACGCCCCTTTAGTAAATTTTTGAAATGGATTTGCAGGTAGAAAGCTGACTTTACTAATCCGGTCCAATCAGCTTCCTATTTATTCTTTAACCACTTCATCCAATAAAACAAACGGGAACTACCGATCTACCACAGATGGTGTACTTCTGGCTTAATTAGATCCTCGTAGATCTCATTCATGGCGTTAATCTGTTCGGATTCCAATGCAGGCAAACCAAATGTGGATAGATTTGAATGTACCTGACTCAATTTAGAAGCGCCAGGTATAATGCAGCTCACCTCTGGAAATTGTAAAATCCATTGCAAGGCAATCGGCGCTAGGTTTTCAGTATTAGGGAAAAGCTGTTTTAGTCTGTCGACGGCTGCTAATCCCAACTCATAGGGAATGCCTGCAAAGGTTTCTCCTTTATCAAAGGCAGCCCCTTTCCGATTAAAGAAACGGTGATCTCCCTCTTCAAATACGGTTTGAGAAGAATAAAGTCCGGTCAGCAAACCGCTAGCTAAGGGCACCCGTACGATAATACCAACATTCGCCTTCTGGGCTAGCTGAAAGAATAGCGCTGTAGGCCGTTGTCGAAATAGATTAAATATAATTTGCACGCTGGACACATTCGGAAACTCTATGGCTTTAATGGCTTCCTCTACCTTTTCCACACTCACCCCCAAATGCTGGATTTTGCCTTCTTCCTTGAGTCGGTCAAATAATTCAAAAATCTCTGGTCGATAATAGACTTCCGTGGGTGGGCAGTGGAGCTGAATGAGGTCCAGGGTTTCTAAGCCCATTCTACTCAGGCTATCTTCCACGAATTGGCGTAGGGCTGCGGGAGTATAAGATGGACTGACATGTGGATTGAGTTGTCTGCCACATTTCGTAGCTACGTAGATGCGCTCTGATCTTTCTTTGACGAATTTTCCCACAGCCTTTTCACTTTCACCCGCTTCGTAAACATCTGCGGTATCGATAAAGTTGATGCCAGCATCTGCGGCGGCATGGAGGATCTGGGAGGCATTATCGTGGTCAAAGCCACTGCCCCATTTACCCCCTACTTGCCAAGTTCCTAATGAAATGCTGGATATATTAAAGCCTGTCTTTCCGAGTGTTCTGTACTCCATGGGTAATTGAGAATGTATAGTGTTGAATGAAGAATGTGTAATACCTAATGGACTTGGTCTCATGGGCGATTACGAGATCCCAGGCGGAGATGACCAGTGTCCCTGCTGTAAGAAGAGCTGGCCAAGTTTAGCTATATCTATAGCGGAGAGCCTACAGCCAGCCTTTGGGAGTATAGATCGTGTTGAGCCGTTACGATAGAAAACGCCAAAATCTCTCCTGCCCAATGGCTCCGCGAGGCTGGCGCGAAAGACTTTTTCGATCGCCAATCCGGGTTCCTGCTCAAAAATCGTGGTCAAAGCATCGCAATCATCCTCAGCTCATCTAGCTTAAGAATCTGTTCTTTACTTAAGGGTTGATTGAAGCCTAAGTTGCCGGTAGGAGCTCAATGTCAAAACCGGCATCCTCAACGGCCGCTTTCACTTCTTGCACATCTAATTCCTCTCCCTGTACGACCAAAACCTTGTTCGGATCATCTGTATTAACTTCCCAATGGCTAATGCCTTTGACATCGGCTAGGAAACCTGTTACGGCGCGGACACAATTTCCGCAATTTATGGTGGTTTTGAATTTTGCTTCTTTCATGTTCTGAATCAACTTCTTTTACAGTCGCTGGGAAATGCCCAGAATCAATTTCAAGAACAGCCTATTCCTGCAAAAAGTTGTGTGGTTTAGAATTCCTTCAATTGTTTGAAATAGGCGATTACGATATTGCGGATATCGTTGGTCACTTTGGCTCCATACATATCCAACGCTGGTGTTTCCTCAAAGGTATATTCTCCCAAAAACTCGAGATTTTGTTCCCGCCCCTTGGCCAGGAATTGCGGAAGCACAATCGTATACATTTTTTCTTTTTCTAGTGCTTTTCCATTAATCAGATAAGCACCTGAATTGCTTTCTGCCTGGATCAATTGCAAATACCCGCCATCTCCGATATTGGTTTTTAGGCCTGTATCTAATAGTTGCTGTAAACGGATGCCAGGGATTTTCATTTTGACGATAGAGCCACCGAAAGGGAAAGTGCGTAATACATCGTATTCTGTCACTACATTACTGAGGTTATCATCCAAGCGCATAGATCCACTATTCAAAAGATACACATCCGCTCCGGGAATAGCCTCAGACATGGCCATCGCTGCTAATCGACCATAGTTGGTAGATCGAGTTCTAATTAAAGCTTCTTTACACACCAGGGCTTGAGAGAGCTGCAACACCTGCCCGTTGGGATCAAATCCCATCTCGCTCATCAGTTTGTCCACTTTTGATTG
>JAHQWA010000398.1 GCA_019634045.1 Saprospiraceae bacterium | reverse complement strand
GGCTTTAACAACTTCATTCTACTTGCAGATTGTGACCAGTTGTACAATCGATTCTTAGAACCCTATACCAAAACAATTCCCACTACTGACAGCGCCCGTCCAGAATTGGTTGCTGCTGTAAAAGCCTATGGGGAAGGTCTCATGCAAAGGCAACAAGACCGAGGCTTCTATTTCAAGGAGGCTCAAGTCAATTTCGAGAAGGTAGAGGATCGAGAGGAAATCTTCCTCTTTTATTCTGCAGTGAGTGGGATGCTTAGCACCGAAGTCGATATAGCAGCTATCAACGCTGATCTTCTCAATCTTCGCAGCAAAATCCAATTGGATGAGGAAGGGAACTACTTACACCTAATGGATTGGATAGATTATTACGAGGCATTGCTCTTTTTCAAACAAAAGAAATTTCAGGAAGGAAAAACCCAGATCAAGGAAATAGCCGAACGACCAGACCTGGAAGCAGATCTAAGGGAAATCATCTCCCCTTTCAGATTTCAATTAAGATTTTTACTCATGGCAAAATAGTTCTACTATCTGTATTATCGTAAGGGCAACAGCATTTCTGGCGCTGTTGCCTTATTTCCTATCTTCAATCTCCTACTCCTTCACCACCCTACTCACTCCTACCCCTTCCGGCAGCAAAAACTTCACCGTATAGGTACCCGCCGGGTAGGCAGAAAGATCAATCTGATTGGTGTTGGAGGGAAGGACTTGTACGCTTAGGCGTTGTCCTTGGGCATTGTAGACCTCTATAGCGGCGATGTCAGTCACGCCTTCTAGTTGCACTAGACCCGCAGTGGGATTGGGGAAGGCGGGGATGAGGCGTGATGGGATCGGTTCTCGATTAGCCACGAGGGAGACGTCCCAGAATTGGCCGAAGAAGAGGGCGGTAGCAATGATGGCTGGCTCTACGCACTCGCCATGATCAGCGGCCATGTTGACGTCGATGGCGTCGAAATTCGGAGCATTGTTAGCGCCAATTGCGTTGGCCGCTTCGACGCTATTTTCGAACGGTACCTGATCATCAGCCATGCAATAATAGAGGCGGGTGGGCGCTTGGGGTGTCCAATCGAAAACGTCATTATCTCGTAGGGCAATATTCATCGGATGCATCTCATCACTCAAGACGGCACTGATGATGCTATCCTGCAACATGAGCTTTGGAACAACAGCGCCGTTATTTTGAATTAAGGCGGAGATCAGGCGATCATTCAAGCCGTTTAGATTAATTTCTTCATCTAAAAATTGCTGTAATAAGGGTACATAGGGTGGTTTAAAGACTTCTCCGATATCGTTGTATAAGCCATACACATAGTTGTACGAAACAATCGTAAAGTGTACATAGGCCGGATAGAAGTAAGTTTCCTCAGATACGGTCATTCTTTCCCGCATCACACCCGAGATACTGTAAGGGCCAGACATTGGTGCGGAAGCCGTCACCGGAAAATCAGCAACGCCATCCTCAATCGCTTTGTGCAAGGCCATTGCCGCGTGCCCTCCTTGGGAATACCCGGTAATGAACAATTGATCGTTGACAATTACATCTACCTGTTCGGCGAATTCGTCTAGGGCATGGAGCATATCAATCGCTGCGGAGGCTTCCGAGGTGGCGTGCACATAGGGGTGAAGTCCGCGGGAGGTGCCTAAGCCCAGGAAATCGGGCAGTAAGCTGACGTAGCCCAGTCCGCCGAAGAATAGACCCGCCTCGTAGCCCCCCTTGAGATTGGAGGGAACGTCTGTTCGACTCGCTACCGTGCCATGTTGAAAAACGAGACGAGGGTAGCTGTAAACTTCATCTCGACGTGGTACCACGATCAAGCCGGAGGCAGTATCTGGTTCGTTGAAGACGTCCGTCGTAGTGTAGGTAATCTTATATAAATCCACCGCATTATTCGCAATGTCTCGGAATTGCGCTGCTAGCGCCTCTTTAGTTTCACTCCCTATAAATTCAACGCTGAGAAGCGTTTGCGCCTGGGAAGTAAGGACAAGTACAAAAGCGGTAAGGGTAAAAACAATCTTATTCATACAACATTAAAGTGATTCTCCGACGATTTTGTGTTTTGGTTCCCTCTTTCAGCTAAAACACTACCCACAAGAATTGTCGAAGAACGGTTAAAGTAACTGATTTGCGAAAATTTGTTGCTCTTGGCTAAAATCAAGACCAGGATATTTGACCTGGATATCACGGATTTTAGCTATCTGGGTTTGGAGAAAGGCTTGATGCTTTTCGGTATCCGGATGGAAGGGTCGATGTTCGCTAGCCTGCTTGATCTTTTCAATCTTTGCGTTTAGTTGTTGAGTCGGCTCATCAAAAAAAGACTGCTGGAAATAGGACCAGATATAATCTACTGCCAACTTGTTCGGGTGCACCATGTCTGTTTCGTAGAAGCGATAGTCCCTCAAATCATCCATCACGAGTTCATAAGCGGGAAAATAATGGACAAACGCTAATCGCTCTGCCAAATCGGCCGCGGTCAAAAGCAAAGCAGCTTTGCTGCGCTGATTTTCCACCATTCCATCCTTCAAATGCCTAACCGGAGATACGGTGAGGAGTACCTGCAAACCCGGTCGCTCCTTCTGTAAACCCTGGAAAGCTTTTTCCAAGGCAGGAATCATTTCTTCTGGCCCAAAGCGCTGCCGTACAAAATGATCGGCTGGCAATTTATGACAGTTGTTGACCATTCTCCCACTTTCTCTCTCGATAAACCCATAAGCTGTCCCCAGGGTAACAATTAGCAACTCTAGTTGTTGTACAAAATGGGCTGCGCTCCCTAGAGATTCGTTCATTTGCCGCAAGGCTACTTCCCGTTCTGGATGTGAAAAATGGCTGTGGAAATCAAAAGCTTGCCACAATTGATTGTGCTGAAATAGCTCAGCGCTGCTCAGACTTCGTTTTTGGAGTAAGTCCGAAATACCGGTGGCTATTTGCATTGGGTGGTAGGTAATACCGAAGGGATTCAGCTGGGCCTTAAACTTTCGGTCCTGCAAACGCCTAGCCATATGCTCTGCAAAGCAAGAACCATAGCATAATATAGACTGCTGATGTGTAAATTGGAAGGGATAGGAAAACGTAGGGACTTTCGTCCGGAATTGATCTGCCATGTCGCTCTACTTTGACCCATTAACTCAAGAAAATCAAAGATAGAACTTTGATTAATCATCAGGGCCATAATCAACGGGAATATACCTTCTAAACCGGCGCTGTAAGGTTGGGTACGTTGACAGGTTTTGTGTTTTGAGTCAACAGAAACCTAGATCAGGGCGCGCTCAACCGTAACCATCGGCGCACTTATGAACTCCGCTTTGAACTGGCCACAAAGATGACGGGAGAAGAAAAAAATTATGGCCAACTCCAATACCTAGATCCTACCTAGGGGCAATTGCAAAAAAGTTTTATCTTCACCCTTTGAAATACTACCCTAAAGTTTTCACAAATCTATGGGATTCTTTGACCGCCTTTTTAGTGCTAGCCACCAACCCGACGATGACTCTCAGCCAGACATCCGCTTCGGACGCTATAGTGACTCCTATAAGCAGAAGAACAACTACCAGGCTTGGGACGTAGCACTCGATCTTTTCGATAAGGGGGACTACCTCGACTCCTATAAATCTTTCTTCCAATACCTGCGAGACGAAAAAGAGGACAATGTCAAGTATTGGGAAGCTAATGGCAGTATTCACTTCGAACTCTACCAAGGTTCCAAAAAGATTTCTGGTACGGCTGATTCCATCAAACTTACCGCAGAGGCTAAGGTGGCAAAAACCGAATCGCTGAATGTCGGATTCATGCGCCGCCTTATGGAACAGAATTTTGATCTGAAATACGGGCGCTTCGCTCTAGATGATGATCAAAACATCACCATGGTTTTCGATACGTATACCTTAGATGGTTCTCCCTACAAATTGTACTATGCGCTAAAGGAGGTAGCCACCAGGGCAGACAAGCATGATGATTTGTTGCTTGATGAGTTTAAGATGCTACAAGCGGTGGACACCTCTCACCTCCGACCTATCCCTGATACAGAAAAGGAAGTGAAATATGAATTCATCACTTCGCAGATCCAAACGGTGCTAACGGAGATTGAGGATGGTAAATTAGATAAAGACCAATACCCAGGTGGCATTGCTTATTTACTGCTACAATTAGTATATAAGCTCGATTACTTGATCAAGCCTGAAGGTTATATGATGGAAACCCTGGAGCGTATCCATCGCACCTATTTCGCTAAGGATGATAAGTCTACTGCACAAAAGAACCAAATACTAGCCCGAGAGCTCAGCAAATTGAAAGATCGGCCTAAATCGGAGTTCTTCAAGGAAATGTATCGAGTTACGGCCACTTTTGGCATCACTTTGCCGGTTAGTCATGATCGCATTGTAAGTGTGATCGATAATGAGCTACCTAGTATGGATTGGTACTTGGATAACGACTTCGAAGCAGTGGCTTTGGCATTCCCGAGTTACATTGTCAGCTACTGCATGTTCAGTTATGCCGCTCCCAAACCTGATCGCGATCTATTTCATTTGTATTTTAGGATCATTAATAATGGATTCTTCACTGCTTTAGGATATACGAACAGCTACTACGACCCTGAACTGAAGAAACTTAACAAACGGGCGATTAGACGAGCCATCGAACACATCGTAGATCAAAATCGAGAAGAATATCAGCGCTGCAATCCTAATACAGCAGGTTTAAACTTTACTAGCCTTCCCTTATTTGCCAAATCCTATCTAACGATGATCCGTAACCTGGACTTAACCAAGATTGGGTAATAGCAAGACCATTTCTCCCTATCCAAAATAATAAATCATGGAACCCTTACTGATAAGTGTAAAGAATCAGGTCGCCACACTGACCTTAAGTAGACCCGCTGTCTATAATAGTTTCAATCGGGACATGGCCCTGGCTCTACAAAATGCATTGGATCAATGTAAAGACGATCCTGAAGTACGAGCTATCTATCTGACTGGTGCAGGCAAGGCATTTTGTGCAGGCCAAGATTTACAGGAGATTCTAGGTGATGATGCCCCTAGATTAGAGGCCATCCTCGAGCAACACCTTAATCCAATTATTCAAAAGATCAGGGCTATAGAGAAGCCGGTTGTTTGTGGAGTGAATGGGGTGGCAGCCGGTGCCGGTGCCAACATTGCGATCGCCTGTGATATTACTCTAGCTAGTGAGAAAGCGTCCTTTATTCAAGCTTTTGTCAAAATTGGACTCATCCCGGATAGTGGCGGCACCTATCTTTTGCCGAGATTAATTGGCTGGCAGAGAGCCGCGGCCTTGATGATGCTAGGCGAAAAAATCAGTGCCGAAGAGGCCGCGCAAATGGGAATGATCTATAAAGTCTTGCCAGCTGATAATTTTGAAGCGGCGGCCCTAGCCGTTGCCGAAAAACTCGCTCAGCTCCCTACAGCTGCCATCGGGCTCACGAAAAAGGCATTGAACTATTCCTTTACCAACGACCTAGACAAACAGCTCGCCATTGAAGAACAACTTCAAGCCAGCGCAGGCCTTACTGAGGATTATCAAGAAGGGGTAAAAGCCTTTGTTGAAAAGCGAAAACCTATTTTCAAAGGAAAGTGATCTAGTTAGGAAAAATAGCCGCCGGGGACGCAGGCTGTTGTAAGAGTCAAGTAATTAGCGGATTAACCATTAATTAGTTTGCACATTGTCCTCCGGCGGGGAGATGAAAGTTCCGTTGGTAGGTTCACCGGCTATGAACCCAACGGTAGTTAAGTTTTCAAGTTCTCTGACAATTTTTGTGTTCTTGAGACGTACTTTTAGTTGGAAGCCGCGTTTTCTGAGCACCATTCTTCTAACTAAAAGTACGCCCAAAAAAATTCTCATAGAAAGAGCTTTCATAGCTATGGCAGATCCTAGGACCTACCTTTTATTAATCATAATAGTTCTGTACCAATGCTGTGTTCTCTCTTGGAGAAGGGAACTGGGTGAAGCCCTGTTTGGACCTCACCTTTTCCCGAAAGCTATAAACGGATATTGGAAGATGTTGAAGTTTACTCAAGCTCTGGAATTTAATTTTCGCAATGGTCAGACAATAAATCCTCCATTACTTATGTAGATTGTTTTTTCCCATCATTTTAGGAACAGTGCAAATAAGAAACAATTATTTTGGCTGTGCAATAGGCTACACATGGATAAGCCTTATCTTAGTAAAGTTTAACCAAAGCATTCCCCCTTCGACCTAAGTGTTAAGCCTGTAAACTCCTAATAATCAACTATTAATAAATATTGTTAAAATCTTAAAGTGTAGCCTCCCAAGACTTTAACACTAGCAAATAAATTGTTAAGTACTATATTTGAGGCAATTCTGATGAAAAAAAAGCATTACAAGCCATCTGATAGTGCACTCAAGCAAACTCGCACCACGGATGAGGCCCCTAGTAGCCTCAATCCACGCCTTGCGCAGCAGCGAAAAAAGCGGACTGCGGGCACTAAATCAGTGGACGATCTGGTTAATGGTATCCTCCAACAAGATCGCATTGCCTTAGCTCAAGCCATTACCCTGATTGAAAGTTCTAATCCAAAACATCAAGAAACGGCTCAAGCCATTATTGAAGCTTGCCTACCCCATAGTGGGAACTCCTTACGAATCGGGATCACAGGAACTCCGGGAGTGGGTAAGAGCACCTTCATTGAGGCCTTAGGTCAGTACATTATCGACCAAGGACATCGTCCTGCCATTCTAGCTATTGATCCCTCCAGCCAGTTGAGTAAAGGCAGTATTCTAGGAGATAAGACACGCATGGAAAAGCTATCACAAGATAGTGCTGCTTTTATTCGTCCAAGTCCCACCGGTGGATCATTAGGTGGGGTGGCGCGCAAAACCAGGGAAAGTATTTTATTATGTGAGGCTGCTCAATTTGACGTGATCCTTATTGAAACGGTCGGGGTAGGCCAGTCTGAAACGAGTGTACATGCTATGGTAGATTTCTTTCTCCTTTTAATTCTACCTGGAGCAGGAGATGAGTTGCAAGGAATTAAGCGAGGCATTGTAGAGATGGCTGACCTAATCGCGGTAAATAAAGCGGATGGAGAAAGAGCAAAACTAGCCAAACAGGCAAAGCGAGCCTATGCCAACGCTTTGCATCTATTTCCCCCAAAGGCAAGTCAGTGGATCCCTCCCGTACACAGCTGTTCTGCTTTAGAACAGGAGGGTTTACAGGAAATATGGGAATCCGTCCAAGCGTTTGAAACGCAGACCAAAAGCAATGACTTTTTCTACCAGCAGCGCAATCAACAAGCTCTAGATTGGTTTAGAGAAAGCATCAGTCAGCAGTTGGGCCGGATCTTTTATGAACACCCCGCTGTACAAAAGCAGTTGCCAGAAATGGAGGCGGCTATCCTAGCCGGACGTTTATCGTCATTCCAGGCTGCTAGTCGACTATTGTCACTTTTTGTCAACTATTAAGTCTATAATATTGTAATCATTGTAGAATTTATGCCTGCTAGTCAGAAAGGATTCTACAACTTTATAAACAAAACCACATTCTCTTTAATCAAAATCTTATTCTGATGAGATCAATTGTTATCTGGGCCGTATTGTTAGGTTTAGGTTTTATCGCTTTCTCTTCTGCCTGCAGTTATAACAACCGCTTTGTGGACATGGAGGAAAATGTTTCCAATGCATGGAGTAAAGTACAAAGTGCCTATCAACGTCGGGCAGATTTAATTCCCAACTTGGTGAACACCGTGAAGGGTGCTGCTGATTTTGAAAAAGAAACTTTGGAAGCCGTAGTGAATGCTAGATCCAGAGCCACAAGTATCAATATTGACCCAAGTAATGTGACGCCTGACCAATTACAGAAATTTCAGGAGGCTCAGTCCGGCATCTCCCAATCTCTTGGCAGACTATTGCTTATTTCTGAAAACTATCCGGAGTTAAAGGCTAACGCCAACTTCCGAGACCTGCAAGTGCAATTAGAGGGCACAGAAAATCGCATAAAGGTAGAGCGAGATCGCTTCAACGACAGTGTAACCGCCTACAATAAATCTGTTCGAAAATTCCCAGGCAGCTTCTTCGCTTCTGTCTTTGGTTTTGATAAGAAAGTGCAGTTCGAAGCGGAAGCTGGTTCTGACCAAGCACCAGAGGTCAGCTTCTAAGCAGTTTTTCAAGCAACCACTGCAAGGGCGGATGAGCTTTTCGGATATAGCATCCAATAGGTTTCATCCCCTTGCAAGGGTTATTATTTGGCTATATAAGTCGTGAGCGGCTCACGGCACGATGAAATGAAATGGAGAAGTTTTTTAAACCTGATGAAGAGGAACGCATGATTGCCGCCATACAACAAGCGGAAAGCTGCACTTCTGGAGAGATCAGGGTACATGTAGACTACAAGAGTAAGGGCAATGTTATGGAGGAGGCCTGGAAAATATTCGAACGCTTGGGAATGCAAAAAACCGAAGCTCGAAATGGGGTCTTAATAGTCATTGCACCGGATCAAAAGCAATTTGCCATTATTGGCGATGAAGGAATCAATAAGAAGGTTCCGGAAAACTTTTGGGCGGAGGAGAGAAATTTAATGCAAAGCCACTTTAAAAAAGGTGAGTTTTGCCCAGGCATCTGTGCCGTTATTGAACAGATAGGGCAAAAACTGCAAGAATTCTTTCCGCATCAGGCAGATGATGTGAATGAGCTTCCTGATGAAATTTCCTATGATCGCTAGTAGCTGGCTTTAGAGAAGGAGCTCATTTAAAACATAGCTCCGAGAAAACAATTCGCAGTAAACGCCCCATTGGCTACTATTGAAAATCTTAATTGATGAAGTTGTTTCGTATGAATATCACCCACAGGCATTTAATATCTCGAATCACCTTGCTATTCCTGGCCATATTGTTGGTATTGCCAGGAATAGGATGGTCACAGAAACGGGCCATTGATGTTCGGCCTTCAGAATTTCTTGTTAATGATTATGCCGGTGTTTTGCAGCGACAAGAGGTAATACGTCTTGGGCAGAAACTCCGTAGCTATGCCTTGGAAACCTCCACTCAAATTGCGGTAGTCACCGAAAACTCCCTGCAAGGCGATGATCCTTTTGATTATACGATCAAATTAGCCCAAGAATGGGGAATCGGAGGGGAGCAAGATAATGGGGTATTGATATACATTGCCGTACAGGATCGCAAAATTGCCATCCAAACCGGTTACGGAGCGGAGGGCTTCTTGCCAGATGCCATGGCCAACCGGATTATTACCAATATCATGCAACCCGCCTTCAGAGCAGGGCGATATTACGAAGGACTGGATAGAGCGGCGCAATCCATCATGGATCTCGGCCGCGGAGAATATACCAATGACAACGCCACTGGAAGACGTAAAGCGACTGGCGGTCTACCATTGATCCCCATGCTAATTTTTATGATCATCATTATGATCGTGATTGCTCGACTCTTCGGAGGGCGGGGTGATGACGATGATGACGATGGCGGATACTATCGAGGTGGCCGCTATGATTATCCCCAAAAACGCAGACGCAGAAGACGCGGTGGTGGTGGCTGGATTTTCCTCCCCGGACCTGGCGGTGGCTGGACCGGTGGCGGCGGTGGTGGCGGCGGCGGAAACGATGGATTCGGCGGATTTGGTGGCGGCGGATTCGGTGGATTCGGCGGCGGTGATTTTGGTGGTGGTGGAGCGATTGGAGATTGGTAGTTGGAATGTTTAATGGAAGTTTTCTGATTCAGTTAGCCGCTCAGGTGTGCACCTGATTAACTTTCCATTATTAGTTCTTCATTACACCTTCTTAACTGTTTCCAACTCATGATGCCATGGTAGTCCTACATTTTCAATTATAAAACCGAGCTCAAACGCATACGCCAAGTGAAAAAATCATTGACAGTTCTGGTCTTTTTCGCTCTTCTCGTAGCTTGTACTCCACAACTACAACAGCGCTTGGTACAAAATGAAGACCTGGTAGAACTGAAGAGCCGTGAAGCGCCGACGAGAACTACTGCCTTCCGAATTGGAGGTCCCTGCTTAGATAACGAAGCTTATGCTCCAGACAGCAATTACCTAGACCATACGCCAATGAAGTATGTTCGGGTTAATGTGCATTGGTTCAATACTGCCGATAGCTCCAAGAATTACAATGGTCAAGAAGCCATAGATTTTACTCGAGGACTGATTAGTACGGCCAACAAGGACCTAGAACGCAATCAGGCCATGTGGTTACCTAGTGGAAACCAGACCCCTACCCTACCCATTCGGCACAGATACGTGATCACTCCTCGATCTAATGATCCGACGGACGATGGTATATATTTCCATTACGTCGACGATGAATCTTGTTTCCTCATTCATAAAGGACGAAATACGAACCTCTATAAGAGAGGTATTATCCGAAAATATGGCATTCAACTAGATACCGTTTTGAACATTTTCATCATGCCGCACCATCCTGATAGCGTAGCCTCCCCTACCTATCACCCTAGCAGCACAGGAGTGGCTTTAGGCAGTGTAGTAAAGGTGGCAGGAATGATAGAAGATGGCGGGCCAAGTTGGAATTTCCGGAGTCTCATCAATCATGAAGTGGGCCATATCTATGGACTCACCCACACCTGGGCCTATAATGATGGCTGCGATGATACCCCCAAGCATAGCCAAGCCTGTTGGAGCAGAAATCAAAGACCAGAATGCAAGGATAAAACCTCCAACAATGTTATGGACTATAATGCGGAACAAAATGCTTGGACACCCTGCCAAATCGGGAAGGTGCAGAAACGAATGGCCGACTTGAAGAGTCGCCCCCGCAAGCTACTTGAGGATCGATGGTGTAACTTGAATTCGCAAGCCAGCATCACGATAAGCGATTCTATCGATTGGAAAGGAGCTAAAGACTTAGAAGGACATCTAACCATAGCAAAAGGAGGTGTCTTGACCATTGGGTGTCGAGTCTCGCTCCCTGCGAAGGCCAAAATCACCATCAAAGCCGGCGGTAAATTGATCTTAAAGCATGGAGCTCAACTACATAATGCTTGTGGTGACCAATGGGAAGGTATTTGGATAGAAGAATTTGGCCGGGAAAAGGGACAAGTGCTATATGAAGGGCAGCCGAAGATATTGGATGCGATGAATGGAATCGATCTAAGTACGGCAACGGAGACATCGTCTTGATCAGAAGCTGATGTAAGGGAAATAATACCAAGCGGCCAAACCCAATGCGGCGTAAAATCAATTGCTTTCAAAAAATGATCCTAAAGATCAATGGGTATTATACAGGGTAGTTACTTAATTAATTGAGTGAATGTTGTCCTACCTCTAATTAATCAAGAAGAGAGTTCACACACTGGGCCTGGCGCCACTCAGTATTCCAAATTGTGGACCAATTAAGTCCATCTACATATCTTATAGCTGTAGAAACAATGTGCTCTTCATGAATGGGTTAGCACCCTCGAATGAGGGCTTATTCTTGAGCGTTACCGAATAATAATCTTAGGATGTATGTGGGTTCGAAAGAAAGAGGGAATGGGGAATAGTTGAGTCTTAAAAGCGCCTCAAATATAAGAAACAAATGCCGCAGATAATAACATTATAGTAATAAGTTATATGTAAAAACGAGCTAATTCTCTAGATATCAAGGGTGTGTGCGCACCCAACACGATTCAAGTAAAAAACCTTCTATCCAACATCAAAGTTTGAGCGGATAGAAGGTTTTTTTGCGCTGTCCGAAAGATCTTATTTTAGCCCACTCGTCATTTCTTCTGGACGGACCCACTGATCAAATTGTTCAGCGGTCAGCAGCCCAAGGGATACGGCTGCCTCTTTCAAGGTCGTATCTTCCGCGTAGGCTTTCTTGGCGATCTTGGCTGCATTATCATAACCGATCTTCGTATTCAAGGCCGTGACCAACATCAGGGAGTTATTCAGGTGCTCCTTGATTCGTTTGGCATTGGCTTCGATACCTCTGGCGCAGTTTTCGTCAAAACTTCTGCAAGCATCTCCGATCAGGCGAGCAGAATTCAAGAAATTGTAGATCATCATGGGCTTGAAGACATTCAATTCAAAATGCCCTGTCATTCCCCCCACATTGACCGCTACATCGTTTCCGACCACCTGAGCCATGGCCATAGTCAAAGCCTCTGCTTGCGTTGGATTCACTTTACCCGGCATGATAGAGGAGCCCGGTTCATTAGCCGGAATGACAATTTCTCCAATTCCAGAGCGTGGTCCAGAACTCAACATTCGAATATCATTACCAATCTTCATCAAGGAGCAGGCTACCGTCTTAAGGGCTCCATGGGCTTCCACAATAGCATCGTGAGCAGCCAAAGCTTCAAATTTGTTCTCAGCCGTAATGAAAGGTAGGCCGCTTAGATCCGCAATGTGTTTGGCCACATTCTCCGAATAGCCCGCGGGCGTATTCAAGCCGGTACCTACTGCCGTACCACCTAGGGCCAATTCGGATAGGTGGGCAAGCGAGTGCTTGATGGCACGGATGCCGTGGTTCAACTGAGATACGTAGCCCGAAAACTCCTGCCCTAGTGTTAAGGGGGTAGCATCCATAAAGTGCGTTCGACCAATCTTGACCACATCCTTGAGGGCTTCTGCCTTGCTGTGCAAGGTATCTCGGAGGGCTTCGATTCCAGGAATGGTATTTTCCACCAAAATCTTATAGGCAGAAATATGCATGGCTGTAGGGAAGGTATCATTCGAGGACTGTGACTTATTCACATCGTCGTTGGGATGTAATCTTTTGGAATCATCCGTTAAAGATCCGCCACTGATGACATGGCCACGATTGGCGACCACTTCGTTCACATTCATATTAGATTGTGTACCTGATCCCGTTTGCCATACTACTAGGGGAAATTGATCATCCAGTTTCCCTGCGAGGATCTCATCGCAAACCTTAGCAATCAATTCTGCCTTATCACTGGAAAGCACACCAGCATCTCTATTGGTATAGGCAGCCGCTTTCTTCAAGATGGCAAAAGCTTGGATCACCTCAATAGGCATTTGTTGCCCACCGATTTTGAAGTTTTGGGAAGAGCGTTGGGTTTGAGCGCCCCAGTACTTATCAGCGGGGACATCAACGAATCCGATACTATCTTTTTCTTTTCTAAATGCCATAATTTTCTTGGGTTGAATTTGCGGCCACAAAGGTACTTAGAGTATGCTTAAGTTTTGGGGCTTTGGGCTAAAAATCCTTCATTTTTTGGTGGCCATCTGTTATCGCGATAGAAGATAGTAGCCCTACCGTGTTCCATTGAGCGGCCAATTATAAGGGGAACCGCTTTGCATTCAGTCCCATGACAGCGGCTAGAGGAAAAAATATTTTGCCGCTCAAATTGGTCTACACTTTTTTGGTCCAAAGAAAGCCCCTATATTCGCGGCGTCGAGCAGTCTAGCTCGCCACTTTCACGCTACTGAACAATGTTTCTCTTGCTAGCGTTACACATAACAGAACATTCATTCTTACACTGTTTTCATAAAAAAAACCAATTATGGCATTTCAACTACCTGAGCTTCCCTATGCCTTTGACGCTTTGGAGCCCCATATTGATGCAAGAACCATGGAGATCCACTACGGAAAACACCATGCTGGATATACAAAGAAACTAAACGCTGCTATCGAGGGTAGTGATCTTGAAAATATGAAGATCGAAGATATCTTGGCGAGTGTTTCTCAGCACCCAACGGGCGTTAGAAATAATGGCGGTGGATTTTTTAACCACAGCCTATTTTGGTCGATCATGTCTCCTGATGGTGGAGGAGAGCCAAGTAGCCGCATGAACATCCACAAAGCGATTGAGCGAGATTTCGGTGGATTTGAAGCATTCAAGGATCAATTTGCAAAAGCCGCTGCTACTCGTTTCGGTTCTGGTTGGGCTTGGTTGTGTGTAGATAGCGATGATAAGCTATTTATCTGCTCTACGGCCAATCAAGATAACCCCTTGATGGATGTAGTAGACGTGGAAGGAACACCCATTTTGGGGCTTGACGTTTGGGAACATGCTTACTACCTTAACTATCAGAATCGTCGTCCTGATTATATCAACGCATTCTTCAATGTGGTGAACTGGGATGCCGTTACAAAACTTTACAATGACGCCAACCCTGGAGCTTCAGATCTCTAAGCTTGCCGTCCCGGAGCACCAATAGTTATCCGGTTTGCTCCATGATAAAGTAATAGATAGAAAAATGCCACTGGATATCCGGTGGCATTTTTCGTGTAGGCCTTGGGGGAAGCGCGGAAAAAGAAGAAAAAGTAGGTCACTTGCCACTAATCCTGAAATTTCTCTTTACTTTGAAGTGACTTATTATTGAAAGCTTGTCTAAAAGATGTGAGCTAGAGATCCCAATCCCTATTGCTCTTTTTTTCATTCAATTTAAAATATCTAAAATGGGTTTATTCTCTTTTATTAAAAACGCAGGTTCGAAACTTTTCAACAAATCCAAAAAAGAAGAGGAAGTAAAAGAAGTAGAATTGACTAGAGCTCAAGCACTTCAACAAGAAATCAAAAACTTAGGCCTCCCAGTTAGCAATTTGCAAGTAGATCTTGGACAAGCCGTAATTGTCCATGGTGTGACCGATACAAACGCTAATCGCGAAAAGATCATTTTGGCCCTAGGTAATGTGGATGGTGTATCTGCAGTGGACGATCGTATTACGGTAACTAATCCGGAACCAGAGGCTGTTTTCTATGAAGTTGTGAAAGGAGATTCACTCTCTAAGATCGCTAAGGCTCATTACGGTGACCCAATGAAGTACCCTCAGATTTTTGAAGCCAACAAACCAATGTTGACTCATCCTGATAAGATTTATCCTGGCCAAGTACTTAGAATTCCTCAGGCCTAACCAACTAGCATGCTTTGTGGTGAGCCATCTTAGAACATGAAGTTCGAAAGTACCCACCAAGAAAAGCTCGTTCTTTGGTAAATCTCCTGTTTCGAGACAATCAGAAATGAAAGTAAAGGCTTCACTGACCGTAATCGTCAGTACTGCATATTCATCTCATTGTATGATTGTCCCCGAGAATTGCCTAAGAAGGGAAAAGATAAAAAGAAAGCTCAGCAACAGACCACAAAGGTCACGTTGCTGAGCTCAATGCACGAATTACGCGCCATTTAATCTCGCAAATAAGTTTCTCTTCCTTTAGTCTTTTGCTGCAGAAGCAAATTCCTCTATTTTCCTTTTAGTCTTTGCCTGTTTGCCATCCTAATGTCGGTTCTGCATCGCTGACCTGGACAGTTATCCAGTTTTAGAAAGGGATTTTTTGGGGTTAGGGTTCATACGAGCAACACCAGTGTCGTAGAATTCCATCCCGATGTCACAGTCCTTATGCGGGAACTGTTTGGGCTGTTAAAGATGTGGAACGATCGGCTGCAATCGACAAGTCATATCACTAGCCTTACCTTCCTGTTTATAACAATTATCAGGCCCAGCAACAAGAGTTGACAGTATATTCTGGCCTTGCAGAATAATAGAAAAGAGGGACTTAACACGTTTTTGATTGACGGAAGCTACTGGTAAAGTAAACAGAGAAAAGACAAGATTGAATTGTCCTTTCAAGCTAAAACCTATCGCAGAACGAAATTAGCCCTAATTAAGGACCTCCCAAATACCTCAAAAGACGTAATTATATATAACCATTCCTTATACATTTAGCGATCAGTTGTACGGTATTACGACAATCTAGGCGACGAAGAATGTTCTGGCGGTGGGTTCGAATGGTGTGGTATGAGAGATACAACTTTTCTGCTACCTCCTGTGCAGAAAAGCCATCGGCCAGCAGGCGTATAATTTCCATTTCCCGTTTAGAAAAGGGGCGACCTTCATGCTGTAGATCCAATCCCTCTCCGGTCACTTCTAGCCCCAGGTAGGACGGCTCCCCTTGTAATCCGATAAAGGAAATCCGATGATTATTAGCATTAACCAAGTGACTAATATCGGTATGCACCCCAATAACCTTGCCTATATTCCCCTGGCTATCCACTGATATGGTTAATGCTTGATGAAGCATTAATCTATACTTTTCTTCATGATCACGCATCCTAAAACAGTAGCTAACCTTGTAGAGCGGTATCTGGCTAATCTTGATTCGTTTGAACAGGAAGGTAGAAGCCATTCGCTCACAATTGAGAAAATGTTGCTGGTCTTCTGCATGAATGCGTAAAGAAAGATCCATCAAACTTATACCCTCTGCTGATAAGCCCAAAATGTCCTCTACACTGGGATGCATGTAGACAATCTCCAGTTTAGAAAAGTCCATTAGATAATAATAGAAAGGACCTGGACAAAAAATTGCCCCGAGGTACTCATCAACCTTTTGCGCAGAGATCTGCTGTTCATCTTTCGACAACTTATGTTCAAAAGACTTCCAGACAGCTCTCAGCTTGCCTACATTCTCTTCCATGTTTACTTTACTAGCTGTAAAATCGAATTAGCGATTTCCGTCAATACAATGCGTACAATCGTCTATACGTGAATTGTGGCTACGACAACCTAAGCCGCACCAACTACACTTGTTTAGCAAGTACACCGAAATCTGCGATAGAACAATTGCCCGTTTAGGGACTACAATACTGATGCATCTAATGGGTGAGAATTCGCGATCTATTTTCTTTAAGCCTTGTAAATATAGCAACAGCTTCCACTTATTCAAAGTTTAGTGAAACCAGTAAGCGGCTGAAATAGACCGAAAAAGGAGGGATTCCTGTCATAATTCGAAAGAATAACACTTTCCCATGCAATTGGGTGCAAATTGCCATTGTAATCAACAAGAAAGACCCAAAATAGATAATCATGAAACAGTACAGAACGCGAAATATCAAGCCCTCTTGGCCACTTACATTCACTTGTTTACTTTTTACGGTTTGCCTTTGGTCTCAATCATACCAGTACTTGGGAGGCTATGATGAACTTGGCTTCCCAAGCTATCTGGAAGAAAACGAAGAAATAGACTCCAGCGTACTTACCTTAATTCAGACGATTTTGCCGGAGCGAGTTCCGCTACCTGATCGCCGACCAGAGCTAATCAACGGCGCTTTTGATTCCGATCTTCATATTGTAGAGAAAGCTTCCTTGTGGGTCACCTTCTTTCATGAAGAGGCAGGTTATAAAAATGTATTAGGCTTCTATACCTACGATATTAATAATCCGCCTACCAGCAAGCCTGCTCCAGAAGAGATCACGATCATTTTTCCTAATGCCTCCCGAAAAGGGAGTGGGGGAAGCTTAGTTAGCGGTTCCCGCGTAAAGATCGGCACTTTCGAGCCTGGTACTGGTATCGGTTGGGTACTCTTCTCGAATGGATGGCGTTCGGCTGTGACTCCGGGAAACTGGGAGTTGTATTCCAATGCCAATTTTAATACTGAAAAATTAGCCAAGAACAGAGCACATAGTGTATCCATTTACAATCCCTCCTTGGATAACATCATACTAGGATTCGAAGACCTCTCTAGGGAACATCCAGTCTGTGATCACGATTTTAATGATGTGTTGTTCTTTGTATCTGCCGATCCTCCATCAGCAATCCAAAAAGCCAATTTGATCGATACAGAAAGAGCATTGGAAGAAGAAGTCGTAGAAGTTCCTGTAGAGGCAGCACCTGAATTGACGGAAGATGTAATTGAGGAAGGGGCTTTGATCAGACTTTCCAAACTATACTACAATTTTGACAAAGCCTCCATTAGAGCGGATGCTACAGAAGATTTAGATGAACTGGTACGTATTATGAAGAAATACCCCGACATGACCATTGCGATTAGCTCACACACAGACTCCAGAGGGAATGAATCCTATAACCTGAACCTATCCAAAAATAGGGCAAAGTCGGTAGTAGACTATTTGGCAAAGAAAGGGCTCGATCCCAAGCGCATAAGTTCAGAAGGATATGGGGAGGCTAAATTGCTAAATGAATGTGCAGATGGTGTTTCCTGCTCTGAAGAGCAACACCAGTTTAATCGCCGAACAGAGGTGCGAATTGTAGAACTGGGAGCCGCTGTAGAAGTAGAATACAACAACAACGGGCCAAAAACCATCGATAAGATGCCTGGCTCAAATCGATAAGCTATAGGTAATCAGGAAGAGTTATTTTTTGGGAATAAATTGTTGATTGCAGGCCATCTTCCTCCGGGGAGATGGCCTTTGTTCTTTGTTTCGGGAATTGGTTCATTAAACCAAGGTGTGAATCAGCAGTCTAAGAAGAACCTATGTCCTTAGATTGCAAAAAACCCAAAAGAACAAGCTATGCGAATATTGATGTTTCTGCTAACTCTAAACTGCTGCTTCCTCTCTTCAGTTCAAGCCCAAGATTCCTATTTCCCACCGATTGACGAGGATGAATGGGAAAGCGTCGATCCAAGTACGCTCGGCTGGTGCGCTGAAAAGGTCGATGCGCTAAGTAGCTTTCTCGAAGAAAAAAACACAAAGTCCTTTCTAATCCTAAAAGGTGGCAAAATCGTCATGGAGGCCTACTATGGCGAACATGATGCAGAAAAAGTTTGGTATTGGGCCTCAGCCAGCAAGAGTCTAGTGGCTACCCTTTATGGCATGGCTCAAGAAGACGGCTTGCTCGATATCAATGATCCCACTTCCGATTATCTAGGTGAGGGATGGACGAGTGCTACTCCAGAACAAGAAGCGGCTATTAGCTTGAAAAGTCAATTGTCCATGGCTAGTGGATTGGATGATGGTGTCGAAACGACCGGATCTACCGACAACTGCTTTGAGCCCCAGTGTTTCCAATATTTGAGCGCACCTTACAGTCGCTGGGCTTATCACAATTCCGCTTATCGCATTTTGCAGGATGTGCTCGAAACGGCCTCGGGACAAACGAAATTCAATTACACAAGAGGTAGGCTTGGGGACCGCATTGGCATGAAGGGATTTTGGTTAAATTATGTTTACTACAGTACTGGCCGCGATATGGCGAGGTTCGGGCTACTGGCATTACATCGAGGCATCTGGGGCACTGATACCCTTCTACAGGAGCAAGCCTACTTTGATGCCATGATCCAACCCTCACAAGCAGAAAACCCTTCTTACGGTTACTTATGGTGGCTAAACGGACAGGAAGCTTTTCAATTACCTGGGGTACAATTCAAGATCAATCGAGCCATGATTCCAGAGGCACCCGCGGATCTATTTGCTGCGCTCGGAAAAAATGATCAGAAAATATACGTGGTGCCCAGTGAAGATCTAGTGGTGGTGAGGCAAGGGGATGCCGCTGGTGGCGTGGTATTGAGCAGTTCATCTTTCGATGCTGAATTGTGGCAACGCCTAGGAGATATGAACTGTACGGTTAGTACTACAGATGAACAGCAAAAAGAAATCTTTGTGGTATCTCCAAATCCCGTAGTGGATGAGTTGCGGATTCAATCCGCAAGCCCCGTAGAATCCATTCGTTTATATGATCTGAGGGGACGCACCTTACTAGCCCAAATGGACACAGCAGCTCAACTCACCTTATCTATAGCTCGTTTTCCGAAAGGTACTTATTTTCTACAAGTCAAAACAAAGGAAGGTGTTGGGATAAAGCGCATTGTCAAATCCTAATTCAGATGCTTGTTAGAAGGATTAAGATTTTCCTTGCAGGATATTCCATACCAACCATTTGGTCAATGGCTTAGCCCCTGCTTTTTGTCTAACTTCGTCGAAAGGGAAGCGGAAGCTACAGCCCGTTTTCCAATGGCTACAGCCATAAGCCGTTTTGCCTTTTACGACCCTACCTATCCCACATTTTGGGCATGGAATAGGATCAGGCACCTGCTGTGCCTTCAAGGATTTAGTCGGTTGCTCTTTTTTCTGCTCTAAGTAGATCACATGGTCATTATCGAAGCAGAGTTTACCCGTCAGTCGCTCCTCCCCTTCCTTAAAGCCCTTAAGTTGTACGGTAGAACCTTTGGCTACCAATCTCACAATCTGTGTTTGCGGGATCTTCTTTTGCTTATAGGAATAAGGAATCCGAAACCCACAACCTGACTTCCACTCACTGCAACCATAAGCGGCTTTGCCTTCCAATAATTTCCCTTTCCGACACTTTGGACAGGTCAATTCAGTGGGACTAAGCTTGGCTTTCTTCTTGGAAACCTTCGCCACTTCTTTGCGCTTGCTCGATTGATCACTTTCTCCCTTAGACTTCTTTATCTTTCCGCGTTTCGGGCTTGTTGGTGCTACAATTTGGCGGCGTTCTCGATCCTCCTGAACTTCTTTCACCAAAGCGGCAACCATTGTCCTCATGTTATCAATAAACTGTGGAGCAGGAAAGCTTCCCCCTTCTATTTCCCGTAATTGCTTTTCCCACTGGCCAGTGAGCGAGGCAGATTTCAGCAGATCATTTTTGATCACTCCAATGAGTTGTATGCCTGTTTCTGTAGCTAAGATCGACTTCTTCTGGCGCCGGATGTATTGACGCTTGAAGAGGGTTTCAATAATATTAGCACGAGTTGAAGGCCGACCAATACCATTAGCTTTCATTAACTCTCGGAGTTCTTCATCATCTACTTTTTTACCAGCGGTCTCCATTGCTCGTAGAAGGGTGGCTTCGGTATAGTTCTTGGGAGCTTGCGTTTTCTTTTCGACTAAAGCAGGGTCATGAGGCCCCGTTTCTCCCACCTGAAAGCTTGGTAGAATTTTTACTTCTTCCTCCTTTTCCTCACTATCCTTGGCAGCGTCTGAGGCGCTGCCTTTCGGTTTCTTGGAGGAAGCGGGTTTAGGATATAACACACGCCAACCTTCTTCTAGAATTTCTTTCCCTTTAGCCTTAAAGCTTACCCCAGCAGATTCCCCTATTACGACGGTGTGTGAGACGATACAATCCGGATAAAAGGCAGCAATAAAGCGTCGGGCAATGGCGTCATATATCTTTTGTTCATGGGCAGGCAGGCTCTTTTGTAGGCCGGTGGGAATGATGGCGTGGTGATCTGTAACTTTTTTATCGTTAAAGACTTTCTTCGACTTACGGATGGGCTTGCCCAACAAGGTTTGCGTAAACTGGCTATAGTTGGTCATCTTGGACAGAATACCAGGAACCTTTGGATAGATGTCATTGGGGAGGTAGGTGGTATCCACCCTAGGGTAGGTAACCAACTTCTGTTCATAAAGACTCTGCACCAACTTCAGGGTTTGATCCGCAGAAAATCCGAAGCGCTTATTCGCATTAACCTGCAAACTGGTCAAGTCAAAAAGCTTTGGTGGATATTCCTTCCCCTTTTTCTTGTTAAAGGAAACAATTTTAAATGCTTCTCCGGTGACTTGCTGTAGGAGTACCTCCCCTTCTTCCTTTTGGTAAAACCGTCCCTTTTCGCTGTGAATGACTACTTCTTGGTACAGCGTCTGCAACTCCCAAAAGGGTTTGGGAACGAAATTGGCAATCTCGTGATGCCGCTCTACAATCATCGCCAATGTCGGGGTTTGTACTCGACCAATAGACAGCAATTGCTTATAGCCACCGTACTTCAAGGTGTACAGGCGGGTGGCATTCATACCCAATATCCAGTCTCCAATGGCACGGGAGCGCCCAGCATGGAAGAGGTTGTCAAATTGGCTGGCATCGGTCAGTTGCTGAAAGCCTTCTCGGATGGCTTCCGGGGTGAGGGAGGAAATCCATAATCGGAGTACTTTACCTTTATACTTGGCCATCTGCAATACCCATCGCTGAATTAGCTCTCCTTCCTGGCCGGCATCCCCGCAATTGATGACTACCTCAGCCCTTTTGAACAATTGCTTTAGAATCCCAAACTGCTTTTTCACCCCTTTATTGGTAATCAGTTTGATATCAAACTGGTCCGGGAGAATCGGCAGGGTATGCATACTCCATTTTTTCCAACTGGCCTGGTAATCATCAGGCGCCTTGAGGGTACAAAGATGCCCAAAGGTCCAGCTGACACAGTAACCATTGCCTTCATAATAGCCATCTTGGCGGGTCCTAGCTCCGATGATCTGAGCTATCTCGCGCGCAACGCTAGGTTTCTCGGCAATGCATACCTTCATAGTACAATTTCAATGGATTAGTCCCTACTAAAGATCGAGTCTAAAATAGTTACTTTTTCTGGCAAGGTCAATCGAGGAGTGCATAAGTGGACAGAGCAGGGTATTACCTACCCAAGTGAAGCGGAAACATCTTTCCTTATTTTCCTACAAACTTCATTTTATAGCTAACGCTTATCGTTCCTTTTCGAATCTTTTCCAGTTTTCTCCGGACTAGCTGGCGTTTCACTGGTTTTAATTTCTCCGTAAAGAGAACGCCCTCAATATGGTCGTATTCGTGCTGGATTACGCGCGCTTCTATACCTTCGTAGGTTTCTTCGTGGGTTTCAAAATTTTCATCCTGATAACGGATACGGATGGTGTCTTGACGGTCAACGTCACCCCGAATGTGTGGAATACTTAAACACCCTTCCTCATACGCCCATTCATCCCCTGTTTCATCGAGAATTTGAGCATTGATAAAGGCCTTTTTTATACCCTCTTCCTCTTTTCCTTCTTCTTTGGTTTGTTTTGTATCTACTAAAAACAAGCGGATCGCTAAACCAACCTGAGGGGCGGCCAAGCCAACACCTTCTGCCTGGTACATGGTTTCCCACATATTCTTGAGTAGTTCTTCCAGATTGGGATATTCTGCCGTGATCTCTTCTCCCTTCTTCTTTAGAACGGGATGTCCATAGCCATATATCGGTAAAATCATCTATTTATTTGTTGTAATTCAAGCTTGCGTTTGGCGGTGCAAATTTGCGAATACTTTTGCTAATAATGGTAATGATCCAAATAATCTTGTAAGATTAGTATGGCAGCCATCTTATCCACAAGTGCCTTGTTCCTCCGCTTTTTCTGTCTAGGTACCGCCTGTAGGATCAATTTTTCTGCCGCCTTGGAGCTGAAGCGCTCGTCATGTAGTTCAACCTTGATATCGGGAAACGTCTTCTCCAACTTTCTCACAAAACCGACCACCAGATGGTGAATTTTAGCTGGGGTTCCGTCTGGATAGCGAGGTTCGCCTACGACGATTGTTTCGACCTCTTCCGTCGCACAATACTGTTCCAAAAAGGGAATAACATCATCCGTTGATAGGGTATCCAATCCGTTTACACTAATCTGTAAAGGATCCGTAGCGGCTATTCCAGTCCGCTTAGTTCCATAGTCAATTGCAATAACTCTTGCCACATCGCAAAGATAAAGGGTTGTCTGACAATTTTTGTGTTTTGAGTTAACTGAAACCGATATCAAAGCGCTCCCAGCAGAAATTGTCAAAGAAGGAGACTACTAATGAAGTGGTGCCACGGCTAAAAAAAAATTGCCGACCCCCCATACAAGTATGGGGAGGCCGACAACTATCCTCCGCAGTCGTATTTTAATTCAATCTTTGATCTAAAAGTAATGAACGAGATGACGATATTTTTTTGGAAGGTGATGACCGACTTTGAAAGGGTGACGAGCAACAACTGAAAACGTTTCAATGGGAAAAGCTAGATTTTGAGGAATACAAACCCTCACCCCCTAAGACAATTGCATAAATATAGCAATTACTTCAAATTTGTCATAATAATGTTATGGAATGCGATATTTAAGGATTGGGAGGTAGAGGTCCTACTCCATTCACAGCGGTTTCTCATGTAAGGCGTTTACATATTTTTGACTTCTGTTTTCCAGGCTAAATCTGGTTGAAAGCCGGAAATCGGAAGTATGAAATCGGAAAAAGACCCTAAATCGGAGGGTTTTCCAACTTCCGCCTTCGCATTTCCGATTTCATAAACGGACTAACAGTGCGGAGACATGTGGCCCAATTTACGGAAGCACCCTACAGGAGAAACCGCTGCTCCATTCATACGCTCGATCCTAATGCCTTGCCACTTAAGGTATTGGGGAAATTAAAAGCCCGGGGAAAACCCTGTAAGCGAGAGACAGTACTTCTTTCAAAAGAGGAAAAGGGGGAAGACCATCAACTGCCGAATTGTGATTAGGGGGAGAAGAATTAGTGTAGGTAAGAGCCCAATTTTAGAGTAATTCATAGGAATTGTGTTAGATGTAATATTCGCGCTTAAATAATGACTAATTCAGTCCCTCATTGCCAGGCAGGATCTGGCTCCCCGAAGCGTTTTACAAAGGAGCTTCTCCCGTTACATCTCCGATTTTTACGGCTATGAATTCTACATAGGTTGACCTCGCGAAGAGGTCAAGAATTTTACTCTCGGGAATGGGGCCTTGTTCCCATGGATCAGAGTTCTCCTGGAATTTCCAATCAACACATACAAACCGCCAAGAAGTATTGCTACGGAACCCCACTTGCTGGCCGACCAACATGCGCTGCAGTTCGACAATGTCTCGGGTACTTACTCGTCCATCCTTGTTAATATCTGCCGCGATCAGTTGATAGGGGCTGGACAAGGCTTCTATACCTATAATATGTCTGCGGATTAATACTATATCTGTTACCGTAACTCCGTCCAAGGGTGTAGTATTAAGCCTCGGACTGATATTGAGCGCTGTCCATTGATATTCATGCAGGCTCGCGGAGCCATCCGTATTGGTTTGAAGCATAGTATCGATATCCCCCTCAAAGGTCACATGAACGTCGGAGACAGGCCTATGCATGCTTGTATTCACCGAAACTCCGATAAAAAGTGGGTCTATTTCACAGGTGCCATGGCCATCTGTTCCTAGGATCAAGCTGGAACAAGTACCGACAATGGTAGATTGGCTCCAAGCGTGTACTTCTACAAAAAACTCACCAGCATAGCTAGCATAATCCTTACAGCTCAGGATTAAGCTATCGGCTTGTTGATGGATGGCTTCGCCTCGGATGTTGATGGAATACTGCAATGAGGCGCCGTCGAATGAATCAAGGATTGGGGCCTCCAGTAGCTCAGTAGCGGGGATACTAGCCCCAATCAGATCAGAGGCACCATCCCCGTCGCGGTCCACCTCCCCAACGTAAGGTAGAACTACGTGTAAGAAGGGCTTACAAACTATGACCTGTTCGCTCGTATCTATTGAATAGGAAGGTGAGTATGAAATTGAATGAGCCTGTAGCCCGTATGGCCATAGGATCAAGAATAGGTAGACTATTGGTTGTTGGATTTTCATGGGATATAGGGATTAGTTAGTTAGTTAGTTAGTTAGTTAGTTAAGGATAAACAGAAAATCTCAAAAGGTAGCTTAATTCAAATCCCCAATCTTGACACCAACGAAGTCGATACTTACATTTCCATATGGGTCATTGGAAGATACCGATTCTGCCTGCGAGGCTTCTTCCCAAGGGGATGCTGGATTAGCAAAGGGGTACTTCCGATCAAAAAATCGCCACGAATTGTTATTGATGAATGTATCCTGAATTCCAAGAATGATTCGTCGCATCTCAATAACATCTCTTATACTAAGTCGCCCGTCCTGGTTTACATCGGCTGCCAACAATCTATAAGAATCGGAGAGTAGACTAGAACCTATGATATGACGCTGGAGAAGCACGATATCAAATTCGGTCAGACCTTGAGCAGAGTCCGAATTCTTCCTAGGTCTAATAGTGAGACTGTCCAAGTCTGTTCTTAACATATACAGGTGCCCTCGTTCATTAGTAGTTAGAATAGTGTCCAGATCTCCTTGAATTTGAATATCCACATACGGTACATAATCACCATTGATGGTGGAAATATCTATGCTCAAATCAGCAGGCTCATAAGTGCAATTCTGTTCAAATACGGACCCGGTGACATACAAGCGGCTATAGCAGAAGCTGGAGTTACCCTGTTCATCCCAAGCACTTATCTGCACGATAGGAAGAGCGTCAAGTGATGTGGATCCAGGGCAGGTCAATACGAGCGTATCTTGAGAGCGGTCAATTGGTGCCCCCAATTCATTAACGGAATAATCAACAACTGTTTTCCTCTCTTCTCCTGTAGGGATTTGCCCGGTACAGTCGGTCGACAATTCTTCTAGCAAATCAAATGCAGATACGCGAAGTACGGCCAGATCTATTCGTCCATCCTGATTAATATCTATTTCAGGAACCCTTTCCATCTCCACTTCAATAAATAGCTTGCATTTGGGCTTGGGGGCAATAGTATCCAAGACTGAAAAGAATAGCATTTGAGCAGTATCACTACAAGAGGGGCTAGGATGCAGATATAGCACGTGCTGTCCTATGGGAAAATTTCCCGAAAAAAAGGTATTCTCCTCCTGCCTTCGGAAGTAATCTTCTGGGTTTGCGAGATCAGCCACGACATCAGCTGGCGTGATCTGGCCATCTATGTTTATATCTTGAATATCCAGGTCTATCTGTAAGGAAGGCAAATAGCTTGCGATCGGGCAGTCCGGATCAAATAAAACAGGTAGGCTCACCCAGGCTTGACATGCCGTAGAGTCAGCGTAAAAACTAGGGATTAGGGTTGAATCAAGGAGGGTATCGGCCTTCGCCGAAAGTAGAAGAGGAAACAGCAAGCCTAACCAAAAGGCTTGGTTCATTTTAAATACGTTCATGGGATGTATGATTTTAAGTCATCTAAATACAATAGAGCAACACTTGAACGGTAGCGATTACTATTCAAATCAATGGACGGGATAGCGATGTATCCAGCCGGAAGTCCAAGCTGCCTTACAATTGGTTAAAATGTGTTTCTAGATGTCCTTAAAATGTAGGGTAGACGAACGCGTTGTTCATCAAATATAAGAAAGTTAAATTAAACATTAAAGTAAATCATATAAGAAAGATACATAGAGCCGGTTTGGCTTTCTAATGAATATAAGTTTAAACAAGAACTAAGCTGGAAAATCTCCTACAACATTTGTTGTAGTTAAAGGAGTTACAACTGATTCAGTTTTCTAATGAATTCATTCTTGAACTTCCCGCCTATTGGATAATTTCTATTATTGAGATGGACCTCACCCGAGGTTATATCTATACTATCTACATGTGGGATTTGGACTATATAGTTTCTATGAATTTGCGCAAATAGCTGAGGGGAAAGCTTGCGTTTAAGTTGCTTTAGGGACGTTTTAACTGCATATTTTTTTTGGGTTGTATTGAGGATGCTATAATTACCTTCTGCCTCAATCACAACGATATCCAGTAAACGGACACGGAAGAGTTTGTTGTTGCTTTTTACGAATAACACATCACTAGGCATAGCCCCATCACGCCAACCTTGCACTAATTGCTTGGTTAGATGTCTCCGACGATTATGAAAGAGGGCTACTTCAATGGTGCTTTGTAGATTGAGTTTATCGAAGGGGCGAAACAAAAAACCGTAGGGCTCCAATGATCTTGCCTGATCAAAACTTTCTTGATCATTTTGTTCCGCCAGAAAAATAGTAGGAATAAAGGCCTCTTTTAGCCTGGCTGCCCGTACTAAATCTGCCGCTTTCGTTGCGGAGTATAGACTGAAAAGGATTAGATCTGGAGTGTGGCTTTCGATGAGATTGAGCTTTGCATCAGCTGATCGAATGGTTTTCACCTTACTGTACCCTAGGTCCTGTAGCATTATCCCTGTCTCAGTCGCAAAAAGTGGATCGTCATCAACGATCAAAATATTCACTTCTGCCATTTCAGGTTCTTCTTTAATAAGGAGTGAGTGTTGTTTTGTGTAGTTTTTACCAAATGGTCAGAACGACAAAGCCGTGAATCTCTGCTTTTTTTCTGAGATAAACTATAGAGCCTTGCTATTTGGTGATAAAAGTCCTGATCCGGGGGGTAAAAGCTTACGGTTATTATGGTATTACTTAATATGTAGTCACTCCACCTAATCTATATTTACTTGACTACACTAAATCAATAAAATCCTACCAATTAATAGCATATTATTATAATCTAAACCATGAACTGATGTTGCACGAATTAAAGTTTTAGCACTTTGATACGAAATCAAGTTTTGAACTTTAGTTAATTTTAATTCATTGACATACTGATAAATTTCATGCGTATAAAAAAGACCTGATACGGAACATATCAGGTCCTTCTCTAATTTGGATCAATTCCCCTCGGTAGAAACCTACTTCAGGGAATAGTTCCCCCTCTTAATATTTGATTTTTTAAGGAGAGAGATAACGACCAAACAGGTCGAATCTCATCACTACTTCTCGACTACAAAGAGGAGCAGTGACACTTCTCAGTACAAAATCGTACCGTAATACTATGGTTTTCAATACAATTCTAAAAAGCGAAGGTGAGGAAGAGAGACTTGGCTAGGGTAAAACCCTTAGAAAAGGTGTTAAAGGAATGAGCTACTGCTTGGGACAGACATAAAAAATGCAGAGACCAGAACTTAATCCAGCCTCTGCCTCCAAAAGGTCAACTAAGCTTTATCACTCATAAAAAATCAATTTTCTCGTTGCAGTATGTTTACCAGCGGTCAGGGTATAGAGTAAAGTACCCCGGGTCGCGATATCTTTTTGATGCAGTTTCACCTGATGGTATCCCTGTTCATAGAAGCCGTTCCATTCGTATAACTCCTTCCCGCTCAAGTCGTAAAGCTTTAATCTTACCGGACTTGCCTGGGGCAAATAAAACCCAATTGAGCTTACCTTATCAAATGGATTAGGAATGTTCTGTTCCAGCTTAAATCCCACTTGCTCCGCAGCGGAAGCGTTAAAACTTAACTGAGGCGCTCG
The DNA here is from genome assembly GCA_019634045.1 of Saprospiraceae bacterium. GTDB lineage: Bacteria > Bacteroidota > Bacteroidia > Chitinophagales > Saprospiraceae > DT-111. The sequence continues at coordinate 4,686 of JAHQWA010000398.1, read as the reverse complement.
CACTTCTCCGTCCACGGTATAGGCCTCAGCAGGTGTAAGCCTCGAATTAAGGTAAAAAACGGCCTGCGTCTCCATCGCTTGCTTGGCGACCACATGCAGCACAAAGAGCGTTGTCTCTTCCGCAGGAACTTCCCCTCCTCTCCTATTCCAACTTACCGTCAAATCTCCTTGGGCGAGAAACCTTTCTCCAAAGTTTGCTGACTCCATGCTCACAGGACTTAATCCAAGGACTTCTAATTTGTCAGGATCCCAAGACAAGGTAAATTGTGTGCCTTGCCAGTACTCCAATTGGCTCGATGTAAAGAGCAAGTCAGATTGCTGCCCACTTTCAAGGAATACCTTATGAGTCTGAATTTCGAATCGCTCCTCACTCCTCGATTGCAGGTCAGAGCTTCGTATTTGTTCAGGTGGCGCATAAACATCTCCTATCTTAATGGCCACAAAATCTTGTGCCTCTAGCTGCCCTTCTAAGTTGTTAATATTAATCACCTCCGGGAAGCTTTCTTCCCATGGCTTTGCTGGATTCGGAAACACATAATCTTTCGCTACAAATCTCCAGCTGGTACTATGCTGGAACGTATCATCTATGCCAAGAATCAAGCGACGTATATGTATAATATCCAAGGTCGTAATACTACCGCTTTGATCTACATCTCCAGCAATCCGCTTATAGGGACCAGACAATTCTCGTTCTCCAAGAATATGTTGCAGTATATATATGATATCCAAGGTCGTAACTCCCTCAGTAGCATTCTGATCCAAATAAGGTTGAATGGTGTAGTCATACCCCTCTGGCAAATCAGCAAAAACATATTGGCCTAGTCCATCCGTTTGTTGATCCACTTGCATCGGACCGCTAAGGCGAACCTCTACTAGGTCAACAGGCCTTGCTTCTTCTGTCTGCACCCCACCAGCTAAATCTCCTTCGGGGTCCGGGTAGCACAACTCTAAGTTATCTTCAATGAGTAAGTAGGTTTCACAGTAATCGTTATTACCGTTGCTGTCCCAAGCATGAATTTCCACTATAATGCTACCAGGGTCATCACAAGTAACGACCAAACCGATGTAGCTAGAGTTTGGGGACTCTCCTACCCTATTTATCGAATAAGTGACTGGGCCATTGCAATCCTCTACGGGACTCGCGATGAAGTCAGTTGCCCAAACTGAAGCGGCACCCCAATCGGGATCCATATCAGCGTCGGCATCCGTACCTTCTTCGACCGGTGATAATTCCACTGCTAGACCATTGATACAAATCGGGCTAGGAGCTTTGTTATCCACTAACTCGAAAAGTATAAGGTCGACAGCAGTGTTGCCACAGCCATCTATAGCCTTGATTAGTAAAGCGTGCTGACCTTCAGGTAATGAAGTAGTGTAGATGTATTTGGATGGAGAACCGCTTATTTCAGCAGTAATCTCATTATTTTGTACGAATTCACCTTGCGTAATGTTTCCATCTTGATCAAGATCTTCGATAAATTTATGCAAGAAAACAGCATCGAGCCCCTCTTCTTCCGTACAGGCGTCTGATACACTGAATTCTATGTTCACCATGCCTTCGCAAGTTGCACTATTAAGGATGTCAAAAACAGGATAGGGCTCTACATTAATAACTGGAGCTAAGGTGTCATACACTTTAATATGCTGGGTATATGACCAAAATCCTCGACTTTCTATATCTCGAATATTATCGTTGGTAAGGCCATTATCTACTTGCCCGGTAATAGGATCGCGGGTAGCTTCGCTGTCTATATCGCTGTTGATCCAATGTCCTTCTGGATTGCTAATTCCATCACAATCCAAGGATTTCAAGCCTGACGATGGGTATTCATCTTCGGGAAAGGCATTCGCATCGAAAAAGGTGTTTCCCTTCTCAACAATAACCCAAATCGCTTCATCCCCGCTGATGCCATCACAATCCTCATCTCGTCCTACGACAATTGGCTGACTTCCTCCATCATACTCGCACCAATTTATCACTTGATAGGTTCTCAGCATTTTGTAGCAAGCATCGCCTGATGCAGAAAAAAACTCATCGTCCACGCTCACTGCCAGCAGGTCGCAAGCTCCCTCTTGGAAAGCAATCGTATCGGGTTCTGGAATTCCACATACCACGGCTTCATCAGCCGGAAAACGAATCTTATATTTTGGCGCCGGTAGCACGCTAATAGTTTGTTGGCAAAGACTCGAACCTTCAGTGTCTTGAGTTCCTGACACCTGAAATCGTCTAATGATGGTCCCTTCCATACAGGTTCCTAAGGATAGTATCGGGGAAAGCTCTTGCCAATCCCCCGATCCGCAATTATCGTTTACCTGTGGTTCACCGAAGAGGTCGACCAATAAAGCTGATTGACTAGGGTCAAAATCATACGGTAACTCAGCACAAGAAATTGTTTTGTCATGAGGGGGTAGACATTGTCCAGGGGTTTTGTCCTCGACCAGCACCTCCATCCAACACATATTGCTATTATCTGACCATTGAATAGTTTGACCATTACAGAGCGTGAAGTTAATCACGTCTCCAGCTGTTCCATTTCCGTTGGCATCATCCCAAACGCGTAATTCAAGCCGAACATTTTCCCCTACATCGCAACAGTCAAATAAAACTCGTGCGCCCCAAGGGGAATGGGTGTCAGTGCTAGCCGAACAGTATGGACTAGGAGAATTATATTGTCTTCTAATTTCTACTTTCAAGGGGCCAGTGCAATTATCCCCGCTTCCCTCATCAATATCATAGGCTTCCAACTGACCTTTCCCGAAATCGTTGAGTGAGAGATGGAGTTCATCAACACAAACGGCGGTTGGAGGAATATCATCTACTACCCAAAATGCCTCATCCTGATAGTGAGTATTTCCACAAGCATCTTTGATCGTAAATCGGAATAGATGACATCCTACCGGAATTTGACTGACAAAGCGACTAGCCCCATTGGGGATATTGGTCAGCACAGCGCCAGACTGCCCATCTACTATGGAAGTATGAAGCGTCTGTAGGGCACAAGCCCCGGACCAATCCGGGTAGGGAACTGAAAAAGCAGCTGTACAGTCAAATGGACCGGTAGAAAAAGAATGAAGATTGTTGTTGGGGTTGACAAGCTGAGTCTGTCCAAAAGGAAGCTCAGTCTTCATAGGGATGACTTGGAGAAACTGGTCCAAGTAGGACCAAGTATCGTTGAGAGCACTGGATACATTGTTCGGTGCGAGATGTGAGATCTGACCTACCTTCTCTGTAGCAATTGTACGTGCCAATGCTTGATTGTTATCCAGAGTGGATCCCAGGGCCATAGGCACGTAAAATTGGCAGATTACCAGTAAATAAATGCACAATACATCTGAACCTATACCCGGAGCACTATGGGGAATTGCCCGGAAAATTTGTTTCATGTATGTATAATTTGTGTTGTACTGGCTTGAGTTAGACCTTTTGGTAGAAGTATGCTTAGTTAGTTATTGTAGGCCCGTCCGTTGAGACTAGTCATTCGCGACTACGATAGCTCCATAAAGCTAGGTAGAACAGTTGACCCATCAACAGATAAAGAACCTGCTAGGTATGTAAAAGAAGAATTTTGGTAGTAGATAAGATTGTGTGCCTCTCAATGGTATTAAATAGAACCTAAAGGTAAGGGCTATTTCGGTATTAAACCCGGACAAAAATTGCATTCAACCTACCGCTTCTATATTAAAAAAGTCCACTTAAAGGATTTATAAATCCTTATTCATCAGACATTTAAAATAGTCCAAAAACCACAAAAAATCAAAGCAACTAAGAAATAGCTGGTAAAATGAAACATTATTCGATCATGTGGGGTGATCGGGGCCTGGAGTTGAAAAGAGGATTGTGCTTGCGGAAGCAATTTTTTGTATCCGCTCTGAATGATAATGGGCTGATATCCGCCTGTTATCGAGCTAGAACTGGCTGTAGGGATGCTGGCTCCGTTTAAAAAAAAGTAAGCCGATATCAGGGCAGACTTCCTGATACCGGCCGGTATTTTACCAGTGTTGTTCAAGGGGACGACTAACCTACCTTTTAATTGGGTAAGTTGTAATCATAGAAATTTAGAGTCAGTATTGGGCGAACGTTAGAGTCGTCCGTACTGAACTTCAATGGTTTGAAAAATTAAGAAGAGGGGAACATTAAGGTTTCCTAAACGTACAGCACAAATTTAAAGGGCAAGTTGAATAAAATCCAGGACAGTTTACAAATTTCAAATACCAATAGCTAGGCCACTTTATTATCGCCAAAAATCATATCTATCTGTAAACAAGATTATTAAGCATGATAAAAATCAAGCCATAATTACATATTTTTTAAACGTATTTAATTTCTTTAGAAGCTTATATTTGCTAGCGGAGCAGTCTTGGCATCAACTTGCGTAAATGCAAGCTGATGTCAAGGACTTTCAGGATAGTAATCAAGTAATCCTGAGGTTTTTAAGGAAATTCGATAGAGAATGGGTTCCATTAACTATGGCTGAGTCGTATACTTACAATTATCTAAATGAAATGAAGATCAAAAAAATAAGACCACCCCGGGGGGTGGGGTGATCTTGGATGCGTATTTGTTTCATGCGAAAAACGGGAGTGTGTAGCCCTAGCTACACTAATTTGTTAGTAGTAATCATTAATTTTTTGGCGCCCCACCGAGGTGGGATTGACGGAAGCCTGTTAAAAAAGGGTACCTTTAAT
>JAHQWA010000397.1 GCA_019634045.1 Saprospiraceae bacterium | reverse complement strand
GTAAAAATACCACGCTCATATCTTCTCCAGTACATGACTTCATCAACCCCGGTCAGATCATCAGGAATTCGGTGAATGGCATGGTAGTCATGCGCTGGATCGCCAGTGGTATACAATTGATAAACACCAGCATCCATGATCTCTTTGGCAGCATCTGCAGCGATTTGCAGCCACTGTTCTGCACCGGAACCACCATGGTATCTTTGCCATGTACCTTCAAATAATGCCACCCGCGACAAAACGAGTAAGGCAGCATAGCGATTTAGTCGACCAGGTCCACCACCGTCACCCCAATCATCAGGTAAATTCTGTGTGGCAAATTGAAGATCAGCCAGTACATTAGTCATGACCTCATTTCTAGGGGTACGTGAAGCTGTCAGTTCCTCAGAATCAATATTCAACTCTTTATCAATCCAGTGAACATCACCAAATTTTGATACCTTATCGGCATAAAACCAACCTCTGAAAAGTCTGGCTTCGGCTACATACTGATTGATTACCTCCCGAGATACGGCTGCCTTATCGTAATTGGCTAAACCAATATTGATGGTTCGAATAAAACGCCAGCCATTGTCTCTATAACCATACCACGCTGGACTGGAGGGTATATTGTGCTTACCAGCACGAACACGTTGATAGACGGTATGACGGGAATGTGTTGGAGCAGTATTATCAGAGAACCCATCTAAGTGCCATCGACTCCAACGGTGACTACTAAAACCCGAATCGTGCCCATGAAGAATCGGAACATCATTATCTGATCTCGCCAAATCGTAGATTCTATTGTTGTAAACCTTTAAATCATTTTCCGTATTCCAGAAGGTCTCCGCACTGATCTCATCCAGCGGGAGTCGCTCGAGGAAGTCATCATTGCAACTTGCCATTAGTGTAACGGCAAGCACCATGAAGCTATATTTAAAATATTTATTTGTCATTATTGCTTCTTTTGATCAGAATTTGCTGAATTTGAGAATTATCAAGCTTTGTTTAACAACACAACTAAAAATAATTCTTGTAATAAATTCAGTTCTGAGTTAGTTTAATAATTTGCTTAGAATCCCAATCTTACTCCAACAGAGTAGATTCGCTGAAGTGGATACTCGACTGCGCCATTAAAGTTAAACTCACTAGCCAATACATTACGACGGAGGCTCTCAGGATCTAATGGCTTGCGAATAGCAGAAGCTTCCCAAAGGTTCATACCTGCTACATAAATCTCTGCATTGGATAAACCAACTTTACCCGCAAGGCTTACCGGCAATCTGTACGACAGCGTCAGGTTTTTCAGACGAATGTAACTAGCATCCTGCATGAAGCGGGTCTGACGAATCTTGTTTTTACCATCTCTGGTCGAAATATGGGCCGCAGGGAAGTAAGCATCGCGATTATCTTCCGTCCAGGTATCTGTGAGGTAGTACCATTCTACGTGACCTGCATTGTATGGGAAGAAGTAGGTCCAGTTACCATCATTAGGCCAGTAATCTCTCTTACCAATACCTTGGAAGAAGGTAGTCAAAGAGAAAGCCTTATAGTGTAAGTCAAGGTTGATACCAAAACTATATCTTGGACTTTCATTACCCATAATTCTACGGTCACCTGGATCATCCAATGTATTATTGCCTGGGCTAACAATACCATCACCGTTAAGGTCTGCATAGTGAATATCGCCGGGCCGCCAGTTGGCACCTAGTCGGGATTGATCAGCAGCACCTGCTACTTCCTCCTCAGTTTGGAAAATCCCTACAGTTTCATAACCCCAGATCTCACCAATCATCATACCTTCGTAGAACTCAGACAGTGCTCCAGTTGGATTCTCGTACTTGGTAATTTCTGTTTGCCAGTCAGACAATGCTAAAGTCAAGCGAAAGCGTAAATCTTGTCCAATTTTATCTCTCCAGGTTGCAGCTAATTCCCATCCACTGGTCCGTAAATCAGCAGCGTTTTGCTGTGGTGCACTAGTACCTAGCGTAGATGGAAATTCTACATCCGTCAACATGTCCTTAGTATCCCTAGTATAGGCATCAAAGGAGAAATCAATCTTGTTGTTGAACATCGTAATGTCAAATCCAATATTTTTGGTAATCGCTGTTTCCCAAGTCAAAGTTGGACTCACCAGACCTGCCGGTGATACATAAGGAGCGCGAGAGCCACCAGTGAACATGTACGGCGAAGTACCAATACCCATCGTAGCAATGTATGGATAGAAACTATTAACATTTTGATTACCCAATTGTCCATAAGAAGCACGAATCTTCAGATTATCCAACCAAGTTCTGGTACTTGCCATAAAAGGCTCCTCAGATATTCTATATCCGACAGAGAAGGAAGGGAAAAACCCAAAACGGTCATCTTTAGGGAAACGAGAGGTCCCATCATAGCGACCATTGGCTTCAAATAGATATTTATCTTTATAGATATAGTTGAAGCGATAGAAGGCTCCGCGCAGGGCAAAATGCTGCTTACCGCCAAAAGTTTGCTGTCCTCCAGTAGTCGCATTCAAATCAGTTACTAATGGCGTAATCAGAGAAAAAGCTCTGGCTCGGAAGAAGTTGTACGTGCCGCTCTCCTGATTATAACCTACCATACCTTTTACATAGTGATCGGGACCAGTTTTTGGTGTATACTCCATGTAGGCATTAAGCGCGAAGTATTCATCCTCATCTGAACGATTTTCAATGAAGTCGGTTCCACTAAAGCCATTATCAATTTGTAGATTGGTAAGATCACTATTGGCCACTACTTCCACTTTACTTTGCACATCTTGGTAATCTCTATGGAAGTTATTATAAGAGAAATTACCTTTGATGACCAAGCCCTCTAATGGCGTCATCGTAACGCCTTGGGTCAACCAGGTATCATTGGTTTTAAAGGTTCGACGACCACCATCCTTTAGATATGGGAAGAAATTGGTACCACCGAAGTACATGCCGATGTACTGCTCATACTGGTCACGGTCACCTGGAGTTAGATAGTAATCTAAATCCGGGAATTGAATAGCTCTAACCGGATTTACCCGTGCTAAAGTATTCACATTAACATCCCAGTGGTAAAAGGTGGGCTTATCACTATTCTGCGTATTAACTACGATTTTTTCTTCCAATGTCAACCAATCCGTAATCTTAAAATCAGCTTTCATCAAGACGTTATAACGCTTGAACTTTTCATTGTTAAAAGGTTTTAGGTAACCATCTTTATTGAGGTGACCTAAAGAAACATAGTAAGAAGCCCTCTCGGTGGCGCCAGAAACGCTGAAATCATACCGCTGTTGAGGCGCAAAGTCGGTCATTATTTCATTCTGGTAATTATTGAAGCCATAGTATTGTAGTACACCGTCGACGACACCCCATTCCGGGCCAGTGCCTTCTGAAAAGGCTTTGGTTGCCGCTACAAAGTCATCATTGTACGATGGCGCTCCACTAGTCCTGATATTGGCTTGGTTTCTAGCTAATACAAACTGGTATGGATCGTTTACTGGGTCCATGTGGAAGATTGGCTTAGCCGCAGAAAGTTCTGTACTTAATGAAATTTTTGCTCGGCCTGTTTTTCCTCTTTTGGTTTCTACCAAAATAACACCAAATGCAGCACGTGCACCATAAACGGCAGCGGCAGAGGCATCTTTCAATACATTAACACTAGCAATGTCATTAGGATTGATGCGCTCCAATGCCATTGGAACTCCATCTACCAAAATCAAAGGCTCGCCACCATTGATTGATTCAAATCCACGAATATTGAAATTGGCACCTTGCGCTGGGTCACCATTTCTGATCGTGATATTTAAGTTGGGCACTAAGCCCTGCAAGCCTTGGCCAACACTAGCGATGGGCCGATTTTCCAACGCTTCACTAGTAATGGATGTTACGGCACCGGTCAAATTCACTTTCTTTTGAGACCCGTAACCGACAACGACCACTTCTTCTAAAGCCGAAACCCCAAGTGCGAGTGTTATATCGATTATACTGCGTCCGTTAATAGCAATCTCCTGTGGCTCATAGCCAGTGTAAGAATACACTAAGGTTCCATTAGCATCTTCTACATCCAAAGAGTATTTGCCATCAAAGTCTGAAACGGTACCAACACTAGTACCTTTAACAAGGACCGTAACCCCGATTAAGGGATCGCCTTCGTCAGAAAGGATAGTTCCACTCACATTGTGAGCGAAATCTGAAAAACCGGTTTCATGACTTGTCGTTGCACCAATCGGCGTGGCTACAAGTAACCCACCGAAGAATAACGCTAGTACAAATCGGAAACTCGTATGGCTTTTCGTTTTGAGTTTCATAAACGTAGATTTTATGGTTAATTAATAGTAGTAGACTTCGACAAAAGTCGTTTTTAGTTGGCTTAGTAAGCTTTTACATTCATAGGATTGAGAACTATAAGCGCTTATTTGATATCCGATTTTGATCAAAAACACTTATGCTAATTGGTTGGTAGTGGACTTGTTTTGTTTGCTGTTTTTAAGATTTCTATAACTATTAGGACGGCGTAAGTTTTTTATGACCTTACAAGTATTCAAGAAAAAAAAACAAGAATTTTTGCTTATTTAATGAAAAGCCAAATTTAATTTTGGAAATACGTGATTCTTCCAATATTACCTATGAGAAACATTATCGATGTTTTATGGCTATAACTTGTTCTTGATAGAGTTGCCTTCAATTTTCTTCACAAAGCGGGAGGAACCTCTTATCTTGTTGCAGAATTTACAATTTTCTAATTCAAAGTAAGCAATACTAGACCATGAAGCTAACAAGGTACTGTTTGGCGCTCGACCTCAAAGATGATCCAACCTTAATTGAGGAATACAAGCGCTATCATGCTCCCGGAGCAGTATGGCCCGCAGTAGTCAATAGTATTAAGGAAGCAGGGATTGAAAATATGGAAATCTACCTGATCGGCAACCGAATGGTGATGATTATGGAGGTGACGGATCAATTTGATATGGCGGCAAAAGCCAAAGCAGATGCGGGGAATGAGCGTGTGCAAGAATGGGAAGAATTGATGTGGAAGTTTCAACAAGCACTACCCTGGGCTCCACCAGGTGAAAAATGGATAGCCATGGACAAGATCTATGACCTGGCGGAGCAACATGGAGACTAAGACGATATCTAAGCACTAGTTTGCTTCCCCAGATACCATTGTTGGAGTAATGCGAAATCTGCTACAATTATAGCAATACCACCGATCAGTAGATAAGCTGATGATTTGAGATCGAAAGCTTGAGTAACAATGACTATCAAGCTCGCAAGGACCCACAACCAATCTTGCCAAATGATCAACCTGATTTGTCCTTTCGCAATAGTCGCTTTGGAGGCTGTTCTATACAGATGAATGGCAAAGAGCATGAGGCCCAATCCAATGGAGGGTAAAATCCAAGTGGGTGTAATGCCCATCCATTGACTGAGTGTACTGTTCGCAAGAATCATCGTCAATCCGCTTATGGTAGAAAACCCAGCGTTAGCTAATAGCGTCACTTTTAATTTTTGAGTTCGCATGACTTTCTTATTTAGTAATGATTAAATATTTCAAGCTACTCGAAGCGAAAGTTTAGAATTCACATCGCTGCTTAAGTGCTTTATTCATTTTAATGAAAGCTCGTTCTGTTTTTTGGCCAATCAATTTAAAAATAAGGCCACTCAATAATCCTCGGAAATGCTCCCCATGGACAAAACGAGTTCCGCCCTTTTCATCAGGACTCAAAAGGAAATAATGCTCTCCATCAAAGAGACCTTTTACAAAGAGGTG
>JAHQWA010000396.1 GCA_019634045.1 Saprospiraceae bacterium | reverse complement strand
TACGAGCGGCAAATATTTACGGCCAGCCCATCCGCAAGCGGTTCACTCACTCAGATGTCCACTGGACATCTGCCACTGGGTGGATCGTTCGCTCATGTTAAAAAGCCTCGCCGTACCTTCTAGGTATGCCTGCGCCTACCTACCGGTAGGCAGGTTTTTTGTCTCGCTCAGCACAAAATTTGCTCGCACTCGCCCGTCTGGCCGCCGGACAGGCGCAATCATGAAAGTTTAAACATGAACTCTTATTTGACTTTTATCTTCTGCGCTCTCCAGCGTTTTCTGCTTTTTCTTCCGCCATCTTCAGCGGCTTTCTAGGAAGCATTTCATCTCTTTGGGCAGTGTGGAAAACAAAGGAAGCAACGATCGTAGCGGCTTGAGCCAAATCATCTTCGATCAAGTGATCAAAGTTATCCATATTGGAATGGTGAGTACGGTTGAAGTATGCTACACCATCTTGAATAAATTGGAATCCTGGAATTCCAACAGCATCAAATGCCAAGTGATCTGTGCCACCTGTGTTGGACATGGTAAGTGTAGAAGCTTCTAGGTCTTTGAATGGTTTTAACCAACTTCTAAAGATCGGGGCTACTGCACCATTACCTTGCATATAAACTCCACGGATTTTGCCAGTACCATTATCTAAGTTATAGTAAGCAGATATTTTCGATTGATCTGCCTTCAAGCTTTGAGGAGTATAACTGTCAGGAGGGAATTCTGCAAAGTGATCCTTTACGTAGGCTCGAGACCCAAGCAGTCCTTGCTCCTCCCCTGTCCATAAAGCAAGGCGAAGTGTCCTTCTAGGTTTTACACCACTTTCCTTGATCGTCTGCAAAAGAATGCGAGCAGCTTCCATCATTACTGTGGAACCTGCACCATTATCGGTAGCGCCGGTACCTGCATGCCAAGAATCAAAATGAGCACCAAACATGACTACTTCATCTTTTAGGTCTGTTCCTGGAATCTCTGCAATGATATTGTGCTCCATTTCATCCGGATTGGTATACTGAGCTTTGAGTTCCATACTCAATTCCACCTTTATCCCTTTCTGATGAAGCCTTAGAAGTCGATTGTAGTGCTCCACTGCTAAGGTAGCTTGTGGTACTACTTTAGCATCTTTAGCTTGTGCTCGACCTTCAGCAGCCCAGGCACGAGAAACGAAAACCGTACCTAGGTCTCCTTTATAGCTTCTATCCAAAACAGCCAATGGCTGCTCCTCGTACAAGAATTTACGAAGTGCTTGGTTAAAAGAAAAGCCTCCAAGGTTGCGGAAGTTTCTGCGGGGTCTAGGAGTCGGTTTGGGAGCATTCGCTAAATTGAGTAGGCTTTCTGAATCATGTCTCTTAGCTAAAGGATCAAACCATTCTTTGGTATTGCGGATGGTATCTAACAAGACAAATTTACCTTTGAGTTTTCCTTTATAGGCTTCCAGGTCTTCAACCCTATCCGCTTGCAGATAGATCACTTCTCCCGTTACTTCGCCATCCGTAGAAGGAGACCAAGCCTTTGGGTAAGCGATAATAGGCCAGTAGCTTGGCGATTTCGCATGCATTTCAAAATGTTGCATTTCCCAGCCGCGACCAAATGGTCCCCAGGACTCTAAATGAACATTTTTCATTCCCCATTCTTTCAGGGTCTTTTGTGCCCAGTCGGTTGCTTTATCCAACATTGGGGATCCCGTTAGTCTTGGTCCGTAGACGTCAGTCATCCAGCCTGCGATTTCCATCGCTTGACTTTCATCCAAGCCATGCTTACGGATGATCTTATTAATATCTTCATTGACGGGCTCTTGTGCCATTAGTCCTGTACTCAGGATTAGGCAGAAAAATAGAAAGTAAGTTGTTCTGATATTCATACTGTTAATAATTTGGCTAAACTAAAATTGGAGGTAGTGATTTTACGGGGTAAGAACGCGTTGTGCTATTCATTTGGAAATCAACTTGATGGAAAAAATATTGTTACATTACTAAAATAAAAATAACCCAGACTTTAAAATTACTAAAGTCTGGGTTATTTAATGAAACGAGACTTGGCTCGTAAAAAAAATAGCAGCTTTTGACATTCTAATCCAGCTGTATAGGACCAGAATTGAAAAGGCCGATTATGTCTTAAGGTGGCGAGACTGGCTTAGAATCCAATCTCTATACTTATTCTTTTCTTCTCTTCCACGTTCACCTTCACATTGCGATCGCCATAATTACAGCTCACTTTTAGGTTATAGATATGGGCAGGAATGTCTTTGAAAACGGTGAAGCCACCGGCAGTAGTAAGCGCTTCGTAAGAAACCTCGCCTTCTGCAGTACTCGCTTGAATTGTCACAACAGCATTAGCAATTGGAGCTTTCGTATTACAAGTACCGTTACAATCTTGGTGGTCTTCTTCATTGACAGAAACATTGACCAACAATTGCGTAACTTGTTCGACGGCTTCTGTTTCATCAATTGGCTGAATACTCTCTTGATTCTTAGAGCAAGCCATTACGAAAAGGGATAAAAAGAGAAAGTAGAGCAATTTTTTCATAACCGAAAGATTTTAGGTGCAGTGCAAAGTGATAGAAGGCTTTCTAATACTTTGCTGGATTTCTTTTAAATATACGGAATTACTGACGGAAGATGTAGGGGATGAATAATGCATTTTTAAAATGTCGCGAGAATTACACTTGTCGAAGTATGATACTGCGATCTTAGGAATCAGATTATACCGGAACCGGAAAATAAGTTCCTCCAAATTGCTTTTTCTTCCATATGTTCTTAATTTTAGAGGCGTCAAAATAAAAGTAGGTTTTGAACTGCTCATTATATCCTCCTTCAGCAGGAGTAGTCAAACTTACGCACTTCCTCATATCATTCATTTAAGTCTCCAAAACATAAGATTACTGCAAATAATCGATTGGGTAGTTCCATGAATCTGCTCGAACTTATATAATTGTTTATCATCATCAAAGACCCAATGTATGGCAAAGGTTTACGCAACTCCGGGCGTGTATATCGAAGAAAAAAGCGCCTTTCCCAACTCAGCAGTACCTGTTGCTACTGCAGTACCTGCCTTTATCGGTTATACAGAAAAGGCCATCCGGGACAAAAAAAGTCTTAAGAATGTACCTACCAGGATTTCATCCTTTGGCGAGTATCTAAAGTACTTCGGAGGCGGGCCAAAGATTAAGTATAAGATAACAGATATTAAGGAGGAAGATCCACAGCGAATCTTTCGATTGGATGTTCAAAAAAACACCCAATACTTCTTGTTCAACTCTATGAAATCTTTCTTCGCGAATGGAGGCTCAGATTGCTATATCGTTTCTATAGGAGATTACAGGGATACCAAATCTTTAAGTCACTTTTTTGGAGAAAAGGAGGAGGAGGGTGAAAAGATTCCCATTGGAATTACTGTCTTGAAGAAGTATCCAGAACCCACCATGCTTGTGATTCCGGATGCTGTCTTGCTAAGTAGGAAAGATTGTGCTTCTTTGCAACAACAGATGTTACATCATTGTGGCTATGACATGCGAAGCCGGGTAGCCATACTAGATATACATGATGGTTATCAAAAGCGTACAAATGCTCACGACTCCTCCGATGTGATCTTTGATTTTAGGGAAAAAATCGGCTCTAAATTCCTAGACTTTGGAGCAGCCTACTATCCTTGGCTCCATACGACTATCACTCCCGCGGACGAGGTAGATTTTATCAATATAGATAAACAGACAGAGCCGGAATTTGTCGCCATTCTAAAGCGCGATACAGATGAATCAGTTTCTACAGGACTGTTAACTACCGATCGAGCAGAAGAGATAAAGAAACAGATTGGTCTGATGAGCGCTGCTAGGGAACAGAATAAGGAGTCAGCTTACTTTGAAGCGGTAAGGATGCTGGGGCAAGACTTGAAAGGAATAGACGAGCAAAATGTTGATGGTTTGAAGACTAAAGTAAAGGAAGTCGGCGCAGATACAAAGGCCATACTGCAGCATTCCAACTTAACGAGTTTCATAGGCAAAACGAATAAACTGCCTGTACCAAGTTCAACTGAAATAGATAGTGATGTAATACCGACATTTACTACAGCACATTTCCAACTTCGTGTGGATACACCGTCAGATACAGCAGAAGATCTTGATACAATACTTAAGGTCAAGAAAGAGGGAGAGGAGGTTCTCAAAAAAAGATTGACCGTAAGGATACTGCATCAGACGTTATGGGCCATTTGTCCCCTGTATAAGTCAATTCTGACCAGTTTGCGAGAGCAAATCAACCTATTGCCCCCGAGTGGAGCCATGGCTGGCATCTATTCCATGGTTGATAATACGGTTGGTGTTTTTCAATCCCCAGCCAATGTTAGCGTAGGATCAGTAGTGAAACCGGCCGTAAACTTGACTAATGATGAACAAGAGGATTTAAATATTCCCCTAAATGGGAAAGCAGTAAATGCTATTCGGACCTTTCCAGGAAAGGGCGTGCTCGTTTGGGGAGCGAGAACACTAGATGGGAATAGCCAGGATTGGCGGTATATTAGTGTTAGACGGACAACGATTTTCATCGAGCAATCTATTAAAATTGCAGCCGAAGCTTATGTTTTTGAACCCAATACGGCATCTACCTGGACCAACCTCAAGGCACTAGTCACCAACTTCTTGACGAATGTATGGCAACAGGGAGCCTTAGCTGGTGCTACAGCTGAAGATGCGTTCAGTGTAGACATCGGACTAGGCGTAAGTATGACTCCGGTAGATATTCTGGATGGGTACATGAAAATGACGATTAAATTGGCGGTGACTCGTCCTGCTGAATTTATCATCATTACTTTCCAACAGAAAATGCAACAGTCCTAATCTCGTTCATTTAACAATGCAATAACCAAAGAGCTGTAATTACTATGCAGTTCTTCAAAATAATAAATTATGGCAGGTGAAAAACAGGAGGCTACTTGGCCCTTACCCAAGTTCCACTTTAGAGTAAGCTTTGGAGACAAGGGAGAAATCGCTTTTCAGGAGGTATCTGGATTAGATGCAGAGTATGATATTATTGAATATCGGTCAGAAAATAATGTCGACTTTTCTACCGTCAAAATGCCTGGTTTGAGAAAGACTAATGACGTTACTCTAAAGAAAGGCATGTTCAAGGGTGATACCACCTTGTTTGATTACTTCACTGAGGTGAAGATGAATACCATCCAACGAGAAACCGTTACCATTCACCTATTGGATGAAGAGCATAATCCTATGTTTACTTGGACTTTGCAGAATGCTTACCCAATGAAGGTGACTGGTACGGATCTCAATGCCCAAAACAGTGAGGTAGCTGTTGAGGAACTTGTCCTTGCTCACGAAGGATTGTCCTTCGAAAAAGCTTAGTAATATCATTATACTAACGCCCAAAAAATAAACATAAAACATGCCCAGCTCACCGATGTCCGAAGAAACCGATCTTGTCACAGCAAGTGTGAAACTTGGAGGAAAAGAGATAGACGAAAATGTCTCTATCGTCTCTATAATTGTCTCTAAATCCATTAATCAGATAGCAACTGCGGAACTTCAGTTGTTTCTTCCTCATGATAATGATGCCATAACGCCTTTTTCTTTGGCAAGAGATGAGGACTATGCACCAGGGAAAGCAATAGAAATCTCCTTGGGGTATCACAGTAAGGAAAAAAGTGTCTTCAACGGAATAATTGTAGCGCAACAATTCCGCGGTAGTACTACGGGTAATACCCTGAATTTAAAGTGCAGTCATAAAGCGATCCAGCTTACTAAAGGTCTAAGCACGGCCACTTGGGAGGACAAAAAAGAGACTGATGCGATTTCCGAGGTCATTTCTAAAGCAGGATTATCGGGAGATATAGAATCAGCTGGTGAGAAAGAGGGGCTAATTGTACAATTTCAAAGTACAGCTTGGGATTTTATTCAACAGAAAGCAAGTAGTCAGAGCCTGATAACGTACACAGAAAAAGACAAAATCTTTGTTAAGAAACCGCTGAAAGATGGAGCAGCTGACCTAGTCCTTACTTACGGAAAGGATGTAATCTCCTATGAATTAACACTGGAGGAATCATCCACGAAAAAAGGTTCGCTAACTTTTGTCGGAAATGCCACACCTAGATTGAATACTAAGATTCAGTTAGCTGGCTTTGGTAAATCTTACAGTGGAGATGTGCTGATTACGGCTGTGCATCATGACGTGAAAGACGGAGTCTGGCAGACAAGAGTAGGTTTTGGCTTGGACAGTGATGTTGATTCTAGTGACTCCAATAACGATTTAGCAAATTTGAACTTGAATGAGGTTGGCGGCCTAGTGATTGGGACAGTAAAGAAGATTGATGCTGATCCGGGAGGGGAACATCGTATTCAAGTGAACGTTCCTGCTATTGCAGCCGCTGGTGAGGGACTATGGGCGAGGTTATCAACTTTCTATTCCACAACAGCTAAGGGGAGCTTTTTTATGCCAGAAATTGGGGATGAAGTGGTCTTGGGATTTTTGAATGATGATCCTCGATATCCAGTTATTTTGGGATCGCTTTACAGTAGTAAAATCAATCCACCATATGTGGCAAATGATAAAAATTCTATCAAAGCCATTCTGACGAAAAGTGATCTCAAAATAGAGTTTAATGACCAAGATAAAATTCTAACAATTGACACACCTGGCGGAAACAAATTCATCCTTTCTGATAAAGATCAATCCATCACTACCGAGGATCAGCATGGGAATAAAATAGTGATGGAGGAGGCTGGGATTAGCATTAACAGTGCCAAGGATATAACAATCAAGGCCGCCGGGAAGATTGATATTAGTGCTAACCAAGCTATTACCACTAAATCATCTAGAGGAGACGTTGCTGTGCAGGGATTGAATGTGAATTTAAAAGCACAAGTAGCCTTATCTGCTCAAGGTTCTGCCTCCGCAGAACTAAAAGCCAGTGGACAGACTAGTGTCAAAGGTGCTATGGTAATGATTAACTAAAAAATAAGGAATATGCCACCAGCTGCTCGATTAACGGACATGCATACCTGTCCGATGCAAACGCCAGGCGTACCGCCAATACCACATGTAGGTGGGCCGATCGTTGGCCCTGGTGTTCCCAATGTTTTAATCGCAGGACTTCCTGCTGCTGTCCTGGGAGACATGTGTACCTGCGTTGGGCCACCTGATTCGATCGTGAAGGGTTCAGCTACCGTGATGATTGGAGGTAAGCCTGCCGCTCGAATGGGAGATACTACTGCCCATGGAGGAAGTATTGTTTTAGGAGCCCCTAATGTAATGATAGGAGGGTGATTATAAGCACAAGTTTTTTAGCGTGCAGCTAGATTAGAATACCCAGTAATTCAATACAGCTTAGATCGCAAAATAGAACCCGAATATGGAAGCAGTAGAAGACCATTTGTTCATAAACAATGCCGGTTTGGTTATTCTACCTCCAGGTACTTTGAATCCCTAGATATGTTGGAGGACCAGCAATTCAAGAATGAGGAGATGGCTGCTCGAGCGGTGCTACTCCTGCAATAGGTAGCTAACTGGTCAATCGGAAAGCCCAGAATGCGAATTGGTGTTCAATAAAATACTATGTGGATTAAGTATTGAGTTTTCGGTGCCAGCAAGCATTGAGTTGAGCTAGCAGGAAATAGAAATGTCCTCTTTACTTCTAACCTCAGTACTTCAAAACTGGGCAATGATGAAAAACTCCTCCATAGAAAATTTCCAAGGGGCTTTTCTATGGAGAGAAGGGAGTTTAGTCAAAAAGAAAACAACTTGGTCACTACACGTTGAACCCAAATTATATGATATAATGCTTGAGAGTCTTCCCTGGACTACGGCACTGGTGGGTTTACCATGGATGAAGAAAAGCGTAACAGTAGAATGGCGAACCCAAGCCTAAAACAAAGCAAATATTCGACTGATCAGATTTCCATTCCGTATAAATAACTTTCCACATCATAATGCGGTTCTGAGCAAACTGTTTTCTTGATAGCTTTGTTGCAAAGGCAATCTCACTCATTTCATATCTTTATGTTATGCCAAAACCAGTATTTCTTCGCGCAGAATGGCGAAAACTCGTCATGGCCAATTATCAAGTCGATCCTGATCTATTAAAAAGATACGTACCGAACGGTACGGAACTAGATCTTTGGGAGAATCGTTGTTATGTGAGTTTAGTTGGGTTCATGTTTCTGAACACTAAAGTTTTAGGTTTTCCGATTCCTTTTCATCGAAACTTTGAGGAATTCAATCTGCGTTTTTACGTTCGATATAAGGAGGAGGGAGAGTGGAAAAGAGGTGTAGTATTTATCAAGGAACTAGTACCGAAAGCTGCTATTACTTTTGTGGCGAATACCTTATACCAGGAACATTATCAAACTGTACCGATGCGGCATGACTGGGGGAGTGTCGGTGAAAGTCAACAAATTCGATACGAATGGAAGCTAAACGGAAAATGGGATAGTATATGGGTAGAAGCGGAGAAGGAAGGAAAGTCGCTCGATGAAGGTAGTGAAGCACAATTCATTACGGAACACTATTGGGGCTATACTAAGATTAGCGATAAGACTACGTATGAATATCAAGTTGAGCATCCTTCCTGGGAAATTTATCCTGTCTTAAATCATGAGATAAATATAGATGTTGGGGCCCTTTATGGAGCCAAGTTTGTGGAGCCTTTATCACAAGAACCCTTGTCTGTTTTTTTAGCTGAGGGGTCGGAGATTATTGTAAGAGGTAAGCGAACGTTATAACTAGAAGGCTTCTCTAATGTTGAAATAGAAGCCAGGGCTCTGTGTGCCAAAACCAAAATCCAATCGAAAATTAATCTGCTCTTCTGGTAAGATCATAATTCTGATTCCGATGCCTGCGGAATACTTCCACTGACTACTAAAGAGGTCAGCATAAGAAGTTCCAACATTACCTACACCAAAGAAACCAATCAGACCCCATCTTTGCCAAAACTTCAGTTTCTCTTCTCCAGCCAACCAGGTTTTTCTTCCTAGCGGTAATCGATATTCACCTTGTACCGCGCTGAGTACATTATCTCTAAATCGTCCAAGGTAATGTCCCCGCATGATTGTTCTTCCACCGAGAAGTGCCAGTTGTTCGAAGGGCGGATTTCCCCAGTTGTGCTCGGTTAAGGCTTGAAAGGCTAGGATATGCCCACCATTCACTTTGAAATAATGCCGACCATCGACCAATAACTTGGTATAATCGAAATCGCCACTAAAACCCTGACGATTATATACGATACTGGCTTCGAGGAAGGGGCCTGTGGATGCATTGAGGTAATTGTCTCGGTTATCGTATCGAAAGCCTACTCCTAGTCCAGCTGATTTTCCGCCGTTATTTCCTAAAGCAGGCCCATCATCAGCTAATAAACCTTCTGGATCTTTTTCTGTGATCAGACTATTATTCCAATTCAAGATTGCACCAGCATATAGGTTATTCTTTAGTAGACAATAATAGGTGATCTTGATATTGCCGGTCTCTGTGGTGAATAATTCCTCTGCTTCATCCGCTGTATTAGAGCCAATTCCCCAGTAAGAAAGCGGGAAGCGAAACCATTCAAATTCTCCAGTGAAAATATGTTTGTTATCGTTTAGAAAAATATCATAGGAGAGCGCCAGTTTGATTTGTTGATTTATGGTAAAGGTAATCGGTGTCCGAAGAGAGGAAAGTTGGGTATTTAAGTTCTTATTATTGGCGCGGAATAGATAGATGCCCACAAGGCCGAATCTGAGGGAAGTTTCAGGAGAATAACTAATGATAGGAATCCCATATTTCTTACTTCTGCGAATTGAATCTAGCGCTGATTCTTGAGCTTGTGCAAAGGTAGATATAGTAAGTAGGGCTACTATTATGTAAAATGGGATCTTCATTACACTTGGGTTATTATCTGCTCCTATCTCGCTTTGGTGGGCAAAGTTTCAGGCGCTAAGTCGTAAGCAGATGTATGTTGGTTTTGTTCAGCGCTGAGACCAAAGTAGTAGGAAAAGTCGTCTTCGTATGATTAACAAATCTAATAAAATTTTAAGGCCTTATGGATAAGTATACCACCCTAAGCGCTCCACTGACTATTTCAAGACTATTTAGGTCGCCTTTGCTTTATCAATAGCTTCCAGAATTACTCCACAAGCCCATTTAATTTGATCTTCTTCGATAATTAGCGGCGGGGCAATCCTCAGTGATCGATTATTAAATAGAAACCAATCTGTAATCAATCCTGCTGCCAAACAATACTGGATAACCTTTTGAAGAAAATCAAAATCGCGCAGCTCTACAGCTAACCAAAGCCCAGCTGATCGAACGGCGATTATTTCTGAATGTTGCAACAGAGATAAGAATAAGGCTTCCTTCCGTTTAACTTGATCTATATAAGTGCCGGTAAGTATAGTTTGCAAGGTGGCTAATCCCGCCGCACAACTAACTGGGTGTCCACCAAAAGTGGTAATATGCCCTAGTATCGGGTTGTGAGAAAGTACTTTCATGATTTCTTGGGATGAAACAAAAGCACCGATTGGCATACCTCCTCCCATACCTTTAGCCAATAGGAGAATATCTGGAATGGCATTTTGCTGTTCGAATGCCCAAAGGCTTCCTGTACGACCATAGCCGGCTTGTATTTCGTCAAAAACCAATAATGCCCCAACTTCTGTACAACGTTTTCTCAACTGGCTCAAATAATTGGGTAAAGGCGGGTAGACTCCAGCTTCTCCCTGTACGGTTTCAACAATAACACAAGCTGTCTTTTCCGTAATATTCAGTAGACAAGTCTCACAGTTGAAGGAAATATGTTTAATATCTGGAAGCAATGGATAGAAGGCTTGTGTAAAGGTGGTGGGACTCATCAAGCTGGCAGCACCTTGGCTACTACCATGATAGGCATTTTTTGCTGCAATTATTTCCGTTCTTCCAGTATAACGCTTGGCTAGTTTCATGGCTCCCTCGGTAGCCTCCGTACCAGAATTGACGAAATATACACTGTCCAAGGAATCGGGTAAGTTTTGAGCCATCAGATCTGCCAACTGTACTTGTGGACTCAGCACATATTCACCATAGACCATAGTATGTAAATACCGATCGGTTTGTAACTTCACCGCTTCGGTTACCTTTGGATGGCAGTGTCCCAGGCTACTTACACCAATTCCAGCAATTAGATCTAAATAAGGTTTTCCATCTTTATCGTATAAATAGACCCCTTCTCCTCTTTCTATTTCCAATAACAATGGTCCGGGACTAGTAGGAGCTAAGCGTTGTAGAAAAAGCTGACGCTGGGTGAGCATAATGCGCTATTTTTGCTCGAAGGTAAGGATTTTTGCGGCTATTCTTTGAAGAAGGCGGCACTCCTAAGTGGGGTGAAAAAACTTGTATCTTTCACAAAATTTAACCTATCCAGGTGGATTAAGTGATGGCCAGGAGAAACACTATCTAAAGCAATATAGGTTTTAAACCCTTTTTCACCGGTCACTGGATGTTTATGGTAAAACCATGCATTCCCCGTTATGGCTGTACTATCAATCTTAAGACTTAAAAACTCAGAAATAGAGGCTGAAAATTTACGATCGTTAGCAAATACCTCTTCGCGACTACGAAAGTTGCCCTTCTGAAAATCGTATCCCTCCATTACTCTCTCCAAGGTGTTATCCATCGACTTATTGTACACGACAAAAACCCAGGTACTCTTTTCCCGTATTACATCGCTACTAATACACCAAGTCTCTATCTTTTCATCGGGTCTAAGTAAATTATTGTATTGATTGCTTCTAATCCCATTATAGGTTGGGATATCCAAGAATTCTCTAGTCTCATAAAGATTGAGGGTGAAATCTTCAAAATCTCCTACGTAACGATCCACATCATCTGCGGTCATGAAGAAGGCAATAACAAAAAAGAAAATAAAAACAGGATAGATTATCCATCGTTTTCCATTTGAAATCAACACCAACCATTCTCTCTTGAAAAGAAAGGATAAACTCACGAAGCTGTAAAAGCTATAGATGGGATAATACCATCTACTCATTCTTTTGGATCTTTTGAATGCCCTAAAGAATAGGAAATCTAGTAAACCCAAAGAAAACAGCATGAAGAAGACCATGATGACTACTCCGAAATCTTGTGAGTCATACAGTTGAGGTGCAATCCTGCGCAAAATTGAAAAAAAGACAGATAGAAGAAGAAAGATCCCAAAGGCCATCACGGTGAGCATGACCGTTATGGAATAGGCAAGACTACTCAGGTGCTCCAACTGAATTATTCGTTCAACAGAATCCGATCTTTTCTCCATTTTCTCCTTGAAAAAATCGGAGTAATTAAGTTGCTTATAGTTGATATCATTAGGGTATACAAAATTGATACCTAGGTAGGCAAGCCACAGTGCTCTAAGGGAGAGGTTAATAACAAAACCAATGAGTAAAACGCGAGAGAAATATAGCGCTCCAATAACCAAGATCACACTTTCGGCACCAACGGTCGTTGCCTGTTCATAGTCGGCAAACCAGTCCCCCAAGTATTGTGGAATATTCGTTAAGAAAAAGATCAGTCCACTGGCAATCAAGATTTCAATTTGCCAGCTCTGGTGCTGTTGTTCTTGCACCCAATTTGGGAGAGGAGTACGAGGTTTATTATCCATTCGGTACAATATTCTGAAAAAGGTAAGCAATGGGACATTTTATTCCAAATTTGACGCAAGCTAAATGTTATAAAAACATTAAACTGCAAATTTCCCATAGGATAGAACATCTTTTTTGACAAATTTATCGTTAAAATACATATAGATAGCTTGTCTATTTTCGAGCTACTCTATAAGGACAGAAAAACAGCGTTTACTTCAGCCACGGCTGAGCAGGTTCAAATTGCCATGCGTTACTTCATTTCCATACTCGCCCTGATGGTTTCAGTAACCTCCTGTCAGTACGAAACCGTACAGATGGATGAATTTGAGGTGCATGGCATTGATGTTTCTCATTATCAAGCAAAGATTGACTGGGATACGATCGCTGGCCAAGCGGTGGCATTCGGTTTTGTGAAGGCTACTGAGGGAGCTACGCATGTTGATACCCTTTTCTGCCGAAATTGGGGAGAGATGGAAAGAGTGGGAATTAAGCGTGGAGCCTATCACTTCTTTCGACCCCAAACTTCTCCGGTCGCACAAGCACAAAATTTTATTCAACAGGTTCAAATGAAAGACGGGGATCTCCCACCGGTCTTGGATGTTGAAGTTAGGGATGATGTTTCCAAAAGAAGATTGGTAGATGCGGTGCGCACCTGGATGATCATAGTGGAGAGTCGATATGATATCAAGCCGATACTATATACCAATATCAAGTTTTACAATCGATACTTAGCTGGTCATTTTGATGATTATCCCGTTTGGATCGCCCGATATAACACTCGTGAACCTCGCTTAGCGGGAGGACGTCAGTGGGACTTCTGGCAATATGGAAACAAGGGCATGATCGAGGGAATTGATGGCTACGTTGATTTCAATGTATTTAATGGAAATCTACTTGAACTGGAAGATTTCTGTAAACCCCCAGCTCAAGTATACTCCTATGCTGATTAAGTCAGTTCTAACTATATAAAGTTGAGCCCTCGAAAAGACTTATTCAAAATCTGCTGCGAACTTCCTTCCAACCAATTATCTAATATAGTAGCATAAACATCTCGGAAATCTACCTTGTATATCAAATCTCCCTTATCCAGTTTGCTAAGATCCGGTCCTTCGTTATAGAAACCAGGTCGTTTCAATTTTCCACCAATCAGGAAAAGATTATTAGCCGTACCATGATCGGTTCCCCGACTAGCATTTTGTTTTACTCTTCTGCCAAATTCGGAGAAAGTCATAATCAAAGTGTCGTCAAGTAACTTATTTTGCTTGAGGTCTTTCACAAAGGCTTTCATTCCTTCCGCGTACTGCTTCAACAATCGTTCTTGCTGGTTCTTTTGATTGACATGGGTGTCAAAACCGGATAGGCTTACATAATATATCCGGGTATCCGTATCGGCACTGATCAACTCTGCTACCTGCTTGAGTCGCTTTCCGAAAGCAGAGACCGGATAACTCACGCTGGAGCGGTAAGTTTTGGCTTTTTCAGATAGGTAGTCAGCTGAACTGTAAGTATCCGCTAATATCTTATAGAGGTAGGCTACATTTTCTTCGTGATCCTGATGGGGTTGCTCAGCCAAGTGTTTGAGAAGAGGATTGTTCGTTTGTCTCTTGAGTTGCTCCGGATTACTCATGGCAAAACCTTTGTTTTGTTGCCCCTTCAATGCCAAACTAAGTTCATCATCTACTTCCAAAGCGTGGTGTGCTGCTTGACACCCTTGGCAACTACTGTCAAGATATCGGCCCAACCAACCGGTGCTTAGGTATTCGTCACTTTCACTGGCAGTATGCCAAATATCCATAGACCTGAAATGGGAGCGGTCTGGATTGGGATATCCCACATTGTTGATAACGCTCATTAATCCATCATCGTATAAAGATTGGAGAGGACTCAATACCGGGTTTAACCCTAATTGATCTGAAACCTGCAACACTTCATTTTTTTGTACAGCTAGGGTAGGACGTTGCTGATAATAGATGTCATTTCTATAAGGAATGACTGTATTGAGTCCATCATTGCCACCAGATAGCTGTACAATGACTAAGATTTTGCCAGAGCGGCTATTGAATAAATGCTCTGGCTGATATGCCTTGAGAAATGCGGGAACAAATATGGAGGTCGAGGCCATGGCAGATTTCTGCAAAAAGCTTCTTCTTTTCATTTTTCTTATGTTTTAAGGATTCAAACAAGACTTAAGTGTACCAATTAACACATTTGGTATTCAGGCAATGACATCAAACCTAACAGAATCAACTTGGTTGTGTCTGCAGCACTTTTACCTCTAGTGATGTGTTTAAGTAATGGTAGGGGGGGCTGGCCACTATTTGGGAGCAGATAGGCTGAAAGGTAGGCTACTTGTTCTTCCACATCTTTTCCCTGAACTTGTGTGAAAATGGGGTTTAAATCTACCTTAGCTGTTAAGCGACGAGTCATTTTGTTTTGCCGCTTTGCTTCAAATTCTTCTTTCAATTTGAAATTAACTTCTTTGCTATTGAACAGATAGGCCGGGAGATTTAGACGGATCATAAGCGTAGAATTATCTACCCAGCTCTTGTTGCCTGGCCAACCTGCTACATTTGGAGGATTGAATAAGCTTTGACCGAGACTTCGTTGCAGGAAAACCAGGGCTAGTTCATTTTCAAACTCAATGTGTAGGTTTTTCATCATCCCGGCCATAAGATCGACAGGAGACTTGATCTTGGACCCTCGATTCTCTACCTCATAAAACCAATCACTTAAGAATATTTTGCGCATGAGCTTTCCAATATCATAGTCAGAAGTATAAAAATGCTCACTGAGTTGTTTGATATGATCTTCATTAATCCGCTCATTGACGAAGTAGCGATAGATTTTTCGAACGATAAATTGGGCCGTTTCTTTTCTTTCCAGAATCATATCAATGATGTCTGTTCCATCGAATCGACCGCTTTTGCCAAAAAAAGTCTTTTGACCATAATCATGAACTCTGGCTCGAAAGATAAATTCTCCCTTGGCGTTACTACTCCATCCGGTGAATGCCCTGGCCGCTTCTTTAATATCTTTTTCGGTGTAATTGCCGCGTCCAATGGTGAATAACTCCATCAATTCCCTAGCGAAGTTTTCGTTTGGTTTTTGCTTTCTATTTTGTTGATTATTGAGAAAGCGAATCATGCTAGGATCTCTTGCAATCGCTAAGACTAGTTCACGGAAGTTTCCTAAAGCATGCTTACGTATGGTATTTAGCTGATTGCCGGCCAAAGTGGAGGTCTTACTTTGACAGGCAAAATGGCCATGCCAAAATAGCGTCATTCTTTCCAATAAAGCACTCTCCCTATCACTACTCATTCGCTTGATCCAAGCAGCACTTTGCAGCACCACTAGTCGTCTCTCTTTCTTTCTCCTTTCAGCTTTTTCCATTTCACTCATGCGAAGAAAACCTTCTACATCAGGATCATTAGGGGGAGATATTGCGGTAGTGGAAAGCGCTTTAGCGAACAGACCCTCTACTGCTTGGGATACAGTTTGGTACTGTTTTTTCTCCCATTCTTGTATGCTGAGCCCGAAACCCGCGCGCCCATAGAGGTGTTTTATCTTTTCCATGTCGTAGCGTATTTTTGTTTCTTGGACTGGAAAAGGCAAAATCGGTTTAATGGCGACGATTTAAGGAAACGTTAAACCAGCCAAGGAAACTGATTTATACGTATATTTAAGCGAATTAAAATCCCATAGGAATGAGAAGAATATTGACTCTAATAAGTTTGTTCGCGATAGCTACCATTTCACTTCATGCACAGGGCATCTCCTTTTACAAAGGAACTTGGGAGGAAGCATTAGCTGAAGCTAAAAAGCAAGATAAGATCATCTTTGTAGATGCTTATGCAGTATGGTGTGGACCCTGTAAGCGAATGTCGAAGAATGTTTTCCCGCACGATAAGGTGGGACAATTTTACAATAAGAACTTCATCAATATGAAGTTGGATATGGAAAGAGGAGAAGGTTTGAAGTTCAGAAAGCAATACCCGGTATCTGCCTTTCCCACCCTCTTTTATATAGACTATACAGGGGAATTGGTGATGAAGGTAAAAGGAGCGCAGGATGTTGAAGGCTTCATCAAGTTGGGGCAAAATGCCCTGAAGAAGATTGACCGAAGCGGTCTATACGCTGAAGCTTATGAGAAGGGCGATCGTAACCCACAACTGGTTTACAACTATGTGAAGGCCCTGAATAAAGCCGGAAAGCCAAGCTTGAAGATTGCCAACGAGTACATTCGTTCGCAGAAAAACCTCAATACCCCTGAGAATTTAAAGTTCTTATTGGAGGCCGCTTCACAGGCTGATTCACGCCTATTTGGATTAATGATCGAACATCGAAAGCAGATCGAAGCGGTCACTTCCCAAGAGCTTGTTCAAACGAGGATTCTAGATGCTAGTCGTGCCACAGCAGACAAAGCCATTGAATTTAAGAGTAAGGATTTGCTCACGGAGGCGCACGAGGCTATGAAAAAGTACTATCCTGAAATGGCGAAATCCTTTATCTATCAAACAGAAATGGGCTATTGCTTGAGTCAGGGAGAAGTAGAGGATTACTTGGATGCTTGCAAGAGCTATGCAAAGAAAGTGCTGAAGAATGATCCGGATGAATTATCCACCCTGGCAATCCAAATCTCTAGCAACTTTAAAGGAGAGGCAAAAGCCAAAAAGCAGGCTGAAAGCTTTGCCGGCTTGGCTGCTAAGAAGAGTATGAATTATCGGCATTGGTTGAACTATGCCTCTATCCTGAATCGCAATGGAAAACAATCTGAAGCAGTGGAAGCTGCCAAGACTTCACTTGAACTAGTAAAAGGGGGTGACCCCAAGCAGGTTCAAATGGTGGAGAGTTTCATCCGCAGAATAGAGAGTTAATAGCGTTTGTTAAACGTACTGTAAAAGGTCAAAATACTGGAAGATGCCTTTATGTTGAGGCTATATCTGAAGGTGTTTTGACCTTTTTACGTATAAGTTCATTGCTAACGGCAAAAGTATTCCTATGTATAAAAGTTGGATCGTGGTCTATGCGCTGTTTTTTATAAATATGGTGGCTATCGCTCAGGATGAGCGCATCCAGATCAAATTTGAGGATTCCTCTTGGTCTAGTTTACTAGAAAAGGCCAAGGCTAGCGATCAATTGATCTTTGTAGATGTGTATACCAATTGGTGCGGTCCATGTAAAACGATGAGCAAAGAGGTCTTTACAGACCCAACCATAGCGACTTTTTATAATGATAAGTTTATCAATGCACATATCAATGCCGAGGAAGGGGAAGGGCTAAGCTTTGCAAGGAAATACCGAATCCAAGCCTATCCAAGCTTACTTTTTATCAATGGAAGTGGAGAAGTAGTACACCGAGCTACTGGCTTTCATGATGTGGATGAATTTCGATTACTAGGTGAAACAGCCGTAAGCCCTACCGGAGGATTACTGGAGTGGAATCGACTATACCGCGAAGGAGAACGTTCTCCGGCATTTCTACAAAAACTCATTTTGGCAAAGTACAATGCCATGGAAGAAGATTGTATGGAAGTGGCAGAGGCCTATATGAGGTCCCAGAAAGATTGGAGTACGCTGCCAAATATGCAGTTGATCTTCAATTTGATCGAAGATCCAGCTTCAAGTTGGTTTGACTATATGGTAGATCATCGAGAAGATTTTGACCTATTGTTTGGTCGGGAAGCTGTGGCTTCTAAGCTGCAAAGTCTGTTTTTGAAAAAACCTTTAGGCAAAACGGGGAATCCAATGAAGGAGGTTGATCAGCTTTATACTAAGGTTTATCCGGATATGGCCCCCAAACTTTCCGCTCATTTTAAGATGAACTATTTTCGAACTATCGGGAATATGAAAGCATTTGCTGAGGCGGCAGATCAATACATGAGTACCTATGCCTCGACTGATCCCAATGAATTGAATAATATTGCCTGGACTTTTTTTGAATATGTAGAGGATCTAGAGCTACTCATGAAAGCCGTAAGCTGGGCAGAACAGTCTGTAGCTTTGGCTCCAGGATATCATAACCTTGATACGCTAGCTCATCTCTTCTACAAGATGGGAAAGCGATCCAAGGCACGAAAGGCTGCCAAACAGGCGATTGCGCTAGCAACTGCAGAGGGGGTCACCCTTCACGCCACTCAAGCATTATTGGATCGGCTTAATGGACGATAGATGCTAGTTGTATATACGGTGTTATATCGAGGTTTTTATACATTCTTTTAGGTATGTATGTGTATTGCAATAAAAAAAACCTCTTCCGAAATGAAAGAGGTTTTATAGTTTACCTGAGTGTAAAGTGTAGTTTTCAAAAGCACATTTACTCCTATCGTATTCTTAGTTTCAATGGAATATCAAGTATCTGTGAGGTTAATACTAAGTTTCTAACATCATCTTCCTTAGTAGAAACAATGATTTCTACTCGACGATTAAACCTTCTTCCTTCCGGAAGATCTTTACCCCGCCGATCTTTGTTGAGCGCCACTGGGTTCCTTTCTCCATAACCTTTCGTATTAATTCGGCTGGGGCTGATTCCTCTTTGGATTAGATAGCTTTTCGCTTGTTTAGCTCTTGACTTAGACAGCATGTCATTATAGGGGTGAGTTCCCTTAGCGTCAGTATGCCCGTTCAAATGTACCTCCATTTCGGGGTTTTCTACCAGAATTGTACTGACGTCCTTGAGTATTCGTTCAGATCTATCTTTTATCTTGGATTTATTAAAATCGAAGTATATGGTTTCTATAGCTGGGGATTTCGGTGCACAAACTTTTTTGCATAAAGCGCGGATGGCTTCAATATCTACTACTTTGGCGTGTTTAAAACCTTTGTCCGCAACTTCGTTTTTCTTGACCTCTGCCGCGCCTTCATCACTATAACCTTTTATGTAATACCGATAAATATCCATGGCATCAATATGCATGGCGACATCTCTTACGCCAGCATCTTTAAAATAGTCATCTCCAATGTTGTGATCGTATACAGCCACTTGTATCCAATATTCAGCAGCATGTAGGAGCGTGTTTGATTGTAGTCCCAGAGTAACTAATAAGAGGAGTAGAAATTTTTTCATGGGAATGCCTGTTTTGAATTTTAAAGTTTTGCAAAAAAAATTAATGCCTAGGAGCGTAAGGTATCTCCTAGGTAAATACATACCGATCGACTTGTAAAGTGGTTTGAGTTATGCCAATAACATCAAAGGATGCTTGACTATGTAACTCAAGGGGGCATTGGAAATGTTAGTGAATGTGTACCATGATCTTGCCTCTATCAAAAGAGGAGGATCATAGGGATGAATTTTTACATTCCGAATAGAATGTAAATTGATGACATTATGATACTCTTCGGGAAGAGAAAAATAGATAGCTACTTGGTATGGACCTCAAAGGCATAAACTGAAATAGGGAGAAAATAAGTGGGAGGTTAGTGTTACTTAGTGGAGGGGTGCGATCATTAAATATCGCACTGGTAAATATAATAACAATTTTAATATTCAAGTAAAAAAAGAGACTTTGTTTTCTAAATTCCTCATTTAACCCTAGTTGTGTCGAAGACATGATGTATTCGGTTGAATAAATTTGATCGACTTTTCGGAGGGGTATGGGGTATGAGATATCGTGAAGTCCTTCACAAAGGAAGACATAACTATTTGTGCTTGAGAAGTGTTTCTTAATTTCCAATAGCTAGGTACTTATATATCAAGGCTAAAAAGATAAATTTGCGGAATAATAGAGGCGCAGTGGAATAGCGTAGATTTTGCAATTAAAAATTTCAACATGGCGAATACGTCAGATCGTTCAAAAAGAACGGATGTTAATACTTTAGGAGAGTTTGGGCTAATTGATCATCTCACCTCAGGGTTTGAGCTGAGGCAGCCTTCCAGTATAAAAGGAGTGGGGGATGATGGTGCAGTTATTGACAATGGGAATATGATGACGGTGGTATCCACAGATATGCTTGTAGAGGGGATACATTTTGATTTAATGTATAGTCCACTTAAGCATCTCGGGTATAAATCTATAGTTGTTAATCTGTCTGATATTTATGCGATGAACGCGATACCTAAGCAGGTGACGGTCTCCATCGCATTGTCTAATCGTTTTTCGGTAGAGGCATTAGAAGAATTGTATGATGGAATAAAACGCGCTTGTGACTACTATAAAGTAGATCTAATAGGTGGAGATACGACTTCCTCGCCCAAAGGGCTTTATATCAGCGTAACTGCGATTGGACAAGTAGAGAAGGATCGGGTTGTGTATCGGAATACTGCCAAAGCCGGGGATCTAATCTGCATTACCGGTAATGTAGGAGCTGCTTATTTGGGGCTTCAACTACTAGAACGCGAAAAACAACTTTACCTATCGAACCCAGATATCAAACCGGATTTAGAGGAGCAAGATTTCTTGGTTGGACGCCAGTTAAAGCCAGAAGCTAGAAAGGATATGATTGATGTCTTTAAAAAGAGCGGTCTACAACCAACTTCCATGATCGATGTATCGGATGGAGTGGCATCGGAGATCTTCCACCTTTGTAAGCAGTCTAAAGTAGGGGCTTTTATTGAAGAGAGTGGTGTACCTATCCATCCGGATGCTCAAATGATGGCTTTGAAATTTCAATTGGACCCCATTACTTGTGCTTTAAACGGAGGGGAAGATTATGAGCTTATATTCACCATAGACCCGAAGGATCTAGATAAGGTTAAATACTTACCAGATATTTATATCATGGGTGAGATTGTGCCAGCGTCAGATGGCATCAAATTGCACACAAAGGGTGGAAATATTCATGATCTCTCTGCCCAAGGATGGAAACATTTCTGAGTTGAAAATAATAAACCAGTGGATATGCAATCCAATAAAATTCTCTCTGTATTCTTTTTCTTCGGACTCCTTCTGTTCTTAGGGTGTAAATCTGAGAATAGCACGCCCCCTTCACAATCAAACAGCGCGAAAACTGCTCCTCCTACGAATGAACCCCAGAGGGTCAGTTTTAATAGAGATTCTGCCTATATCTACGTAGCTAAGCAGGTCGATTTCGGACCCAGGGTGATAGGTTCGGAAGGACATAAGGCCTGCAAAGAATGGCTTGTGCAGCAATTCGAGCAATTTGGAGCTACTGTTATTGAGCAGGACTTTGATGCAAAGGTCTATACGGGTAAAACCTATCAAGCAACTAATGTAATCGCACAGTATAATCCTGCTACTACCAACAGAATTCTTTTGGCGGCACATTGGGATACTCGTCATATTGCAGACTCTCCCATTAGCACTGATCGCAAGGACGAACCTATTTTAGGTGCAGATGATGGCGGGAGCGGCGTTGGTGTTCTTTTGGAACTAGGACGGCAACTGAAAACCATGGACCTTCAGTTGGGAGTAGATATTGTCTTATTTGATGCTGAGGATTATGGAGAAAGTAAGGATGACATAAAGGATGAGGCTGAAGGAGCACAGAACCGAAACACCTGGGCATTGGGATCCCAACATTGGGCCAATAACTTACATCGGTCCGGCTACAAACCCAGGTATGGAATCCTATTAGATATGGTGGGCGCTAGAAATGCTCGTTTCCCCAAGGAACAATACTCTACCTATTTCGCTGCACCAGTGGTGGATAAGGTATGGAATCTGGCCAATAAGTTGGGGTATAGTAATTACTTTCACAATGCAGAAGGAGGTGGAGTTACAGATGACCACTACTTTGTGAATACCATTGCTGAAATTCCTATGATTGACATTATCAATTTGCCGATTGAATCGGAAAATAAAGGGTTTGGAAATCACTGGCATACCCAAAACGATAATATGGATGTGATTAACAAACGTACTTTAAAAGCGGTTGGTCAAGTATTGCTAGAGCTCCTGATCAAGGAAGATGCTGGCCAGTTATAGTTTTTGACAGCCAGCTTACCAAACCCAGTAAACGGGCTAGTGGTTCAGGGGACAGATCCTGCCACTAGCCCGTTTTTTTATGGATAGTAGTAACCAATCACATAAAACGCAGCTCATGAAAGTACGTTCTCTACATCTATCCATCCCTACGCCCTGCCACGAAGATTGGGATAAAATGACACCCACCGAAAAAGGTCGGCATTGTCAAAGTTGTCAAAAGGAAGTGGTTGATTTTACTTTACTTTCCGATCAACAAATCTTAGCTCGATTTGCCAAGAACAACAAGGGACTGTGCGGAAGGTTCCGCGCCGATCAATTGGACAGACAGGTGTTCCTTATATCTCCAAGTAATACTACGCCCTGGGCAAAAGCAGGCTTGTTAGCTGCTAGCTTATTGCTTGCAGTCCCTGCCATTGGCCAACAGAGTTCCAAGGTACAGATAGAGCAATTAGTCAATGACGAGACTTCTTCTTCCATCCCCCAACATTTATCAAGCTTGAGTATTTCAGGAACGGTAGTAGATGAGGAAGGTGAACCTTTAATAGCCGCTAATCTCCGGATTAAGGGAACTTCGAGCGGGACTGTAACAGATTTGAATGGTTGGTTCCAGGTTAACCTAAATTCAGAGAAAGATACCATTGTAGTGTCCTACATTGGCTTTAAATCTCAGGAAATCAAATTCTCCCCTGAGGGTAATTCCAACCTTGAGTTAGTCATGGAAAAGGGCACTTATTTGGATGAAATAGTGGTTACTGCTCCAGGATCATATATATGCAGAGGTGGAATGGTGGGCTCCATAAGTGTTGTATCTGCTCGACCAGGATCTAAGCGAAAAAAGAAATGGGCTTCTCCCCTTAAACCCGAGATTAAAGTTTTTCCGAACCCCTTTATATCTCACATTCAAATTGAGTTGGATACGATACAAGAGGGGGAGTATAACTTGAGAATAGTTGCCAATACGGGCCAAGTAGTTCACCAACTTCAATTATTCCTCAGTCCATACCAACGCTTAGAAATGGACTTGGCTGCCTTGAATTTACCGGCGGGCACCTATTGGCTTCAAATCAGCGATGGCAAGGAGCAAAACTTCAAGCAGCAACTGATAAAGATCAATCCATAAAAAAACAAAGCTACGATTCCCTAAATCTTAAAAACGCGCATATGAAAGTACGATCAATTCAACTATTAGTTCCTAAACCCTGCCACGAAGAATGGAATTAAATGACTACTGCTGAAAAAGGAAGACATTGTGAGAGTTGTGAAAAAGAAGTTATTGATTTCACCAATATGTCGGACCGAGAGTTGCTCAATCTACTAGCAAATACTAGCGGGAACCTATGTGGCCGATTTAAAACCATCCAACTTAATCGACAATTTTCCCTTCAAAAATCAGAAGTTTCTTCTAGTCAGTGGGCAAAAATTGGGCTGTTGGCCGCTAACCTCCTGATGGTTGTTCCCGCCGCGGGTCAAGAAAAGCCGACTGAATCAGATCCAGTGGAACAAAGGGTCATTGCTCAATCCGAATATTGGGACTTAAAAGGGAAAGTGGTCAATGAGGAAGGAGAGCCTTTAGCTGGAGCTTCTATTTTGTTACAGGGTAGGTCCACTGGGACAGTATCTGATTTGGATGGGGAGTTTGTAGTCTCTATACACTATTATGACCGGCGGATGTGGGTCTCTTACATGGGATATTCCACCCAGGAAATCCTGCTGGACGATAAGTCACTCCGAAACCTTATCGTGGTATTACAAAAAGGTGTTAAACTATAGGAAGTCGTGGTTAGGGCACCCAAAATTGAGGCAGTGTCACAGGAAGGCACGGAGGGGCAAGTGGAAACAATGGGAGAATTGGTATTGGTAAAAACAATTGGCAAAAAGCATAGACGATTAAAGAAACGAATTCTGGAAGAACACTCTAAGATCAAGATATACCCCAACCCTTTTACCACTCAAATCCACATCGTAATAGGAAAGGAAAGTTTTACCTAAGGTTGATTTCAAGCACAGGGCAGCAGGTTTATGGTTCAACCCTTTTACTTCATCCTTATGAAAGTCTCGAAATTGATCTTGCCTCATTGTACCTACCAGCAGGAGTTTATTGGTTGACCGTGAGTGATGGAAAACGCCAGCATTTCCAACAAAAGCTGATAAAAGCGTACTGATATAATTGAGATTCAACAAGCGGACTCGTGGTCGAATGAACCTCTTCTCTCTTTAATGGTTATGTTTACAATGATGTGAATAGCAGACCATTTATGAGAGATATTCGTGTAGTTATTATATTTGTTTTTGCGCTCTTGGCTATTGCTAGCGCCTTCTTTCTGACCCGCCTTCGCTTTACTTTCGACTTTGAGCAATTCTTCCCAAGGGGCGATAAGGACCTGGAGATTTTCAGAGAGTTTATTGCTTCTTTTGAAACAGATGACAACTTCTTGTTGGTAGCAGTAAGGCGTGAAGAGGGAGCTTTTGAGCAAGGTTTTTTGGAGCAGTTCCACGATTTTAGTTTGGCCGCTCGCAAACTGCCTCATGTGCAGGAAAGCCAGGCGCTTACCCAAATCGGATATCCGCTGAAAACGCCATTTGGTTTCACGACCATCCCTGCCATACATATTGATGATCCATCTCGTTATGAGGAAGAACGAGACCGTATCCTCAGAGATGAACGTTTTGTCAACAACTTGATTTCGGAGGATGGTAAAACGCTGGTTGTATTACTGAAGACAGTCAATAGTATAGGTCTGGAGCAGGCTCGAGTATTGATGGAGGGATTGGACGAGCTAATAGCGGGATACCATTTCAATGAATACCATTACCTCGGTCGCGCCTACTTCCAAACGGAATTAGTGGCTATGCAAAAGCGAGAAATAATGGTATCGGCAGGGGTAGCAGGAGTTCTCGTAAGTCTGATCATGTTCTGGATTTTCCGAAGAACCAGAGGCATCCTTATTGCTTTAGCCTCTATTGGATTGGGTATGTTGCTCTTTATGGGCTTGCTAGGGGCTACGGGAAGGCCATTGAATGCAATGGCTGCTCTATATCCCGTTTTGATGATCATAGTCGGGACCTCAGATGTGATCCATATTATGTCCAAGTACATTGATGAACTTCGGAAAGGAAAGACACAACGGGATGCTATCCAAATAACGATAAAAGAAATTGGACTGGCTACCTTATTGACGTCCATTACAACGGCAATAGGATTTGCCACGCTCCTGACTAGTAGGGTAGATCCGATCAGAGATTTTGGATTGAATGCAGCGGCGGGGGTTCTCGTTGCTTATATAACAGTAATCTTTTTCACCACTGCTCTATTGTCGTATTTCAAGGCGGACCAATTGATGAAAATTGGGAAGAGTATAGCATTCTGGGAAAACTCCATGCTTAGCAGTTATCGATTAACGATCTCAAAAGGTACTGCGATTAAGTGGGGGGCTTTGGCGATGTTGATCGTATGCGGAATTGGAATTAGCAGAATAACAACTAATTATGGCATTATTGATAACCTGCCTAGAGGGAAGAAGATCACAGAAGACTTCAATTTTTTCGAAAAAGAGTTGACTGGGTTTAGGCCCATGGAATTAGCAGTGTATACGCAGGGTGATTATCAAGTAGATGATTATGCTGTAATTCGAGAAATGGATAAGATTGAAGGTTATTTGCGGCAATTCCCAAGCTTGCAAGCGATTGGTTCCATTACCACGCTTTACAAGTCGATCAATCAGGCCTTCAACAATAATCGGGAGGATGCTTTCATTGTAACAGAGAATGAACGTCAGTTTGAAAGGTATCGCCGACTAAGTGGGCAATTGCCCAAATTTGATCCTAATGTTTTGGTGAGTAAAGACGGAACAAAGGCACGCATTACTTCACGAATTAAGGATGTTGGAGCTGATACGATCAAAGCTATGGGCTCACGAATCGATGCTTGGATCGATAAACATATTGATAGTGATGTGATTAAGGTAAATCGGACTGGAACAGGGGTGATTATCGACAAGAATGCGGAGTACATTCGGAGGAGCCTTCTGCAAGGACTAGGCATTGCGATATTGATTGTTAGTGTACTGATGGCGTTTCTATTTCGAAACTGGAGAATCTTGATTATTGCATTGGTACCCAATCTATTTCCTCTTCTATTGGCGGGAGCCTTGATCGGGTATCTGGGAATTGAATTAGAGGCTGGGGTGTCGATTGTGTTTGCGGTTATCTTTGGCATTGCAGTAGACGACACCATTCACTTCTTGAGTAAGTACAAGCTAGCCTTGAATAAAGGACTGGAACGAGAGGAGGCGATTAAGATCACTTTTGTAGAAACCGGCAAAGCCATTGTTTTGACTTCAATAATTCTATTCTTCGGCTTCCTGGTAATGTTGTTTTCGATTCACCCACCCAGTGTCGTGGTAGGCTTGTTGATTAGTCTCACCTTATTAAGCGCCCTGATCAGCGATTTACTACTGATTCCTGTAATGATAAGGTGGCTGCAACCAGCCCAGCAGGAAGCAATTCAGAAGGGAGAAAAAATGGTTACCGGGTAATGGACAAAGCAACTATTGACTAGATGCTTCTAAATGCCAATACGAGGTAAGTCAAGAAAAAGGGAAGTGGTACCCAGCACCATTCTGGAATAAACATCAAACAAGCGACGATCGCTAGGAAAGAGATGAATGTGTAAATCCAGTATAGTCTAGTTGAGTCTTGGCTTTCTGTACTCATGTCTATCAATTTTGCCGCAAAGCTAATAAATTCAAAGTTTAACTATTGGATTCTTATGTAATTTTTGTGTCTTTATATAAGACCTCCTACTGAAAACTTTGTTCACTTTTATCTTCGAAACAAGTATAGCTTATTCCTCCACTAGATCCAACTGCTGATTCGCTTTTTGATTGCGCATGCTAGTTCTTTTTCCGCTAGGCCAAATTATTTCTATTTTTCTTACCTTCTTACTAGATCCCAAACCAAAATGTGCAATCAAACTGTTCTGCCCACAATAGCCACTTTGGGTATTGATGTGGCGCATTTGCCATTTCCCTCCTTTTGTCAGCACACGAACCGTTGCTCCAATGGCAGAACGATTGGAAGCAGTACCTTCCAATTTGATTTTGAGCCAATGGTTGGTGTTCCCATTATTGAGATATAAATCATTAACAGGTTGGGCTTGATTTTTACCATTCTGACAGTTGGCTATGGCCAAATCCAGGAAGCCATCGTTGTTGATATCGCCCCAAGCCAGGCCAAAGGAACAGTGGCTGGCCATATTCGGTAGGGCAGTGGGTAGGCGAGTAAAGTTACCTTTTCCATCATTTTGATACAGCCAATTCTCCAGCTTAGATTTACAGAAACCGTTGGCTACTATCAAATCTAAATCTCCATCATTATCAAAATCACCGAAGGCCGAACCATAGGAACATCCTCCATCCTGGCTAAGGGTACTTCCCCGTTTTTGGGTGAAATTTCCTTTTCCATCATTCAATAACAACTGATTATTGATTTCTTGGTAGTATCCAGCATTTGCGAGGAAGAGGTCCAGGTCACCGTCATTGTCAACATCTCCCCAACTGGCACTCATGCTACCTGTTGGCAGCTCACCCCAAATCTCTTGTTGTTCTGGAAGGAAAAAAGGAGCCTTACCTGAATTCAGGTAAAGCTCGTTAGGTGATTTCCCTTCGTTAGTAATAAATAAATCACTCTTTCCATCTTTATTGATATCGATCCAATTGACCGATCGAGATAGTGTCTTGGTTTGGTTGGCAGGCGTTTCAGTAGACTGGAAATGGTTGCCATTCTGGTTCAGGAATAGTTGATTCTGCTTGTTTTTCCCTTCACTATTGGTCAAGAAAAGATCTAGCCAGCCGTCGTTATTGACATCTCCCCAGCTGGCAGTCTCAGAATAGGTACCCTTGGTGGTAAGTACAGGGTCCTTGTCCAGGAGGAAGGAGCCATCGCCTTGATTGCGATAAAAATAGTTTTGCTGACCATACCAAGTGACCACATAAGCATCCAAATCTCCATCGTTATCTACATCGGCAAATGTGGCCCCATCCGACTTGGCTCCATCCTGTACGATAGGGTCATCCGTGAGTGACGTAAATGTCCCATCGCCCTGGTTGATATATAAGAAATTGTGCTGCCCACTACTTGGACCATTGGAAATAAAAAGATCTTCCCAACCGTCATTGTTCACATCAACGAAGTTTACGCTTCTACTATCAGAAGGTTTTTCGACTACAGTTCCCTGTTCTACTTTTGTGAAATGGGCTTGAGCCCAGCTTGTGTAACTAATGAGCGTTAATAGCAGTGGTAGACTATTTCTATATAGAAACTGAGTTGTTTTCATGCAGGTAAGATAGAACAGAAAGCAAGTGGGTTTTGGAAAAATGTAAGAGGGGGCTGTTGCAAAGTCTCAAAGCCTTCTTTTTACCCATAAATGGGTTGTTGGTTCACTGGTGGGGCGGAAGCTGTCATTTGTACGGGCGAATTGGTACTTCCTATATCCACCTACTTAAATGAAGTTGTTTTTGCGATCTTTGAAGTCTGACCTAGATAGATATGGGCAAGCGTCTACTATTACATATTGGCTTTTGGCTATTATACTGGCTGTTGAACGGCTATGTAGAAGTCTTTTTATCCAATTCCAGCTTTGTGGATTTACCTTTTTGGCAAAGATTGTGGAAGGGGTTTGGAACTCGATTGATCATCTTGCCATTGGAAATGGGCTTCGCTTACTACAGTATGTATGTGATCCTCCCAAAGTACTTCAAGGGTAGGAGTTACTGGAAGCTTCTTCTAGAGTTCCTAGCAGTCTTTACGCTGGTCTTTACCCTCTATCGATTGCTAATTCCTTACGTTATATATCCTTACATCTATTTACTGCCTTATCCAGCAAATACCTTCGACGTTTGGCTTCCTCGGTATATTTATACCGCTATTCGATTTGTTTCCGTTACGGGAATGGCTTTAACCATTAAGTTATTGCGGATCCGCTTTCAGCAATTGGCAAAAGAAAAACTGCTTACCGAAGAGAAGTTGCAAAATGAATTGCGGTTTCTCCGGTCACAAACCAACCCACATTTTCTGTTCAATACTTTAAATAACCTCTATGCACTGGCTAGAAAAAAATCTGACCAGACAGCTCCTGTGATCATGAAGCTTTCCAAGTTGCTCCGCTTTATGCTGTATGAGTGCAATCAAGAGCGGATTACGGTAGAGCAGGAAGTTCAGGTTATCGATGATTACCTGGAGTTGGAGAAGTTGCGTTACAACAAGCGTCTAGCAGTCCGTTTCGAAAAGGAAATAGATGAGCCATCCACACGCATAACCCCTTTATTGCTACTTCCACTGATTGAGAATGCTTTCAAACACGGTACCAGTGAAACCCGTTTTGAAACCTTTGTACATATAGAGCTGCATATAGCTAAACAACAATTACGGTTACAGGTAGAGAATAGTAAAGATGAAGAGCAAAACGGTTCTGCTGAGGGAATCGGCTTATCCAGTGTTAGTCGACAATTGGAGCTTCTTTACCCCAAAGGCCACCAATTGGAAATTCAGCGTGACAAAGAAACTTTTACTGTAGATTTATCCATCAATCTGAACAGTTATGCCGGAACGCATCAGGTGCCTGATCGTGGAAGATGAACCATTGGCCGCCGAGGTGTTGGCTGATTATATTGCTGAGGTTCTACACCTGGAACTGGTCGGCATCTGTGAGGATGCTATTTATGCTAGTAGTCTCTTGAAACAGGAATCCATAGATCTCCTTTTCCTAGATATACACTTGCCTAAATTGAAAGGCCTGGATTTTTTGAGAATGCTGACTCATCCCCCACAGGTCATCCTGACGACTGCTTATCACCAGTATGCTTTGGAGGCTTTTGAATACGACGTGGTTGATTATTTACTGAAACCGATTGAGTTCGAACGATTTCTACAAGCTATTCATAAGGTCAAAATAGCAAGTGGTGCTGAAACGCCATCTATCACAACAACTGAAGTAGAAGAACCTTTCCGTTTCTTCCGGGTGAACAAGCGAAATGTAAAAGTGCTGCTGAAAGATATTATCTATGTAGAGAGTTTAAAGGAATACGTTAGGATACATACTGAACAAAATACTATCGTAACCAAATTTCAAATTGGTGAATTGCAAAGGGTATTGGGCATGCCTAATTTTCTGCGCATCCATCGTTCTTACTTGGTAGCAAAGAATAAGATATCGGCCTATTCTGCAACTGAAGTAGAAGTAAAAGGAAAGTCCTTGCCGATTGGCCGAACGTATCGAGAGGAAGTGCAGGCCAATCTATCTAAGTTTCTGGAAACAGGCGATTGATCACCGATCCTGTAGCCTGTTTAGGCTGGTTTTCACCAGCCCAAACAGGCTTATACCTTAGTCTGATTTCGGAGTGCCTTTAGCTTCCTCAGCGGCAAATGGTTCGTGAGGATAAGTATCAGGTGTCACTACCACTCCAGTCGTTAGTTTCAGTGGGATGCCAGCCGCTCCCGGATAGCTCAATTCTGCAAAAAAGGCGCTATAACCGCCCTTGGGTTCATCTATTTTAAGCTGATAAATCCCTTCGGCAGTGATGGGTATATCTTCTGCTTCCCAGGCTTTTCCGATGGTTTCGAGCCTAAAATCTCGAGCATCTGGATTATTAGCTTTCCATAACTTGATACTGGCAGGGGCCTGTCCATCTGCAGTTTCGATATGTATGGTGCCATTCTCAACCCGCCAGGCAAATTCTGGACGTGGTGACTCCAAGACAACGGATTGATAAAATGAAATCAGCGTTTCAATGACATCAGATTCTCGCATGGAGTGATCGGTGTTTGGAACGTAGCGAACATTCTTTTCACCTTTCAGGTCATTCCAATAAAACTGCCAGGAATCGGGAATAAAAAACTGATCACCGGTGGCATTCAAGAGTAGTTTTGGCATATCCAATTTATCCAGATAGGAGTAAGGTTCAGTAATGCTGATCAGACGATCATACTCCTTAGATCCTTGCCAATCCATGATGCCTTCTTCTACATAGTTGCCTACGGCAGGAGCCCAAAACCCATATACTCTCCAGTGATGTTCGAATGATGGTACAACATTCAGCATGTCGATCACAATAGGGGCTATGGCTACTACCCTATCATCTACAGCAGCGGTCGTCCAGGTTGTCCATCCTCTCTTGGATCCACCTGCAACCATAAACTGATCCACTTTATGACCAATAGAGTGGCTGAATTCAGAGATCACATCCATGGCGCGAACGGCAGCCTTGGTCATCGGTAGACGTGCCAACCAAATAGCATCTTCATCCTTGGCACCCCCTTCTAGAAACTTACGCCAACCATAGGCGATCAACTCATCCTCAACTCTTGGCCCATAATCATCCCCTACGAACTCCATCGGCTGGTTCGGAACATTGTGGAGATTGGCCGTAATAGACTTGGAAAGGATTGCTGCTTGGATTTGTATTTCGTCGGCCTTATCAGGACTGTCAGACCGGCGAGATCCACCACCTATAAATAGCATACCTTTATTGGTGATAACTTCATCGGGTACTACGACCGTTAACCAATGCCACCAAGTAGGATCTTTTACCTCGGCAGTAGTAAGCCATCGCTGGGAAACCATTCGAATAACAAAGGCGGTATACCCTTCTCCCTTGATGCTGTCTTTGAGTTCGTAGGTGAAAGCATCATCTGGTACAGCCATATAGGCTTCGAGCGGGGTCTGGGAAGGAGTAGGAGCAGTTGATTCGGCAGCTTGTGAAGCGGAGGGCTCAGCGGGGCCGCAACTGTTAAGTAAGAGCAATATGACAACCAATAGGTTGGCACATTGTTGGGGAAACGAGGACTTCATGTTTTACAATTTTGTTTTGAATGATCTATAAGATAGATTCAAATAATTATAAATAAAAGCCATGCCCACTACTTCTGCCAAAATCTCCTTATACCCCGTGCTTCTCGTCAATTTTATCGGAATGTTGGGCTATAGTGTTATTCTTCCATTCCTTGTTTTCTTGGTGGAGGACTTTGGTGGAAATGGATTTATTTATGGCCTGTTGGGAGCCATCTATCCAGCTTTTCAGTTGATTGGAGCGCCTTTATTGGGCAAGTGGTCAGATCAGATTGGTCGAAGGCGCGTATTGCTAATCAGCCAGATCGGGACTTTTTTAGCTTGGGTCTTGTTCATTATTGCT
Organism: Saprospiraceae bacterium; assembly: GCA_019634045.1. Classification (GTDB taxonomy): domain Bacteria; phylum Bacteroidota; class Bacteroidia; order Chitinophagales; family Saprospiraceae; genus DT-111. The sequence continues at coordinate 48,489 of JAHQWA010000396.1, read as the reverse complement.
ATAAGTGCACCGGTAAAGAAGCTATTAGGAGTTGAATCTAATTTACTAGGTACTTTTACGCTGAGTCTACCTTTAGTCTTGTTATTTATGGCTCGTGCCCTAGATGGCCTAACAGGTGGGAATGTTTCTGTGGCCAATGCCTATTTGTCGGATATTTCCAATGATACTAATCGCAAGGCCAATTTTGGGAAAATGGCCACTTCTACTAGCTTGGGGTTTATTATTGGCCCTGTGTTGGCGGGTTTTCTGGGAGCAACTTCTTATGAGGAGCTTTTGCCTGTGCTGGCGGCAGCTTTAATCTCGCTGACAGCAATTTTTGTCATACAGCGATTCTTACCTGAATCTAGGCCGGAGCTGGTAGAATCTAATTTAAAGGCCTTTAGTGTAAAGAAGTTGTTTCAGATAGAGCACAAGGAATGCTATGCTATGGAAAACTGTCCAGATACCGGCTTGAAAGCCGTATTGAAGATGCCTCATATCCCGGTTTTATTTGGGGTTTACTTTTTGAATTTTTTAGGCTTTAGTTTTTTCTATGCTTGCTTTCCGATCTTCGCATCACAAGTCATGGAGTGGACCTCTATCCAATTGGGACTTTTCTTCACCTTGAATAGCGGTATCATGGTCCTGGCTCAGGGGCCTATACTTTCCTATCTGTCTGCCAAAGTTCCCGATGCCAGCCTAGTGATTACGGGTAGTATCTTAATCAGTGCTAATTTCTTTTTATTGACACTGCAGACAGATATCAGCGTTTATCTCGCCAATGTGTTGATGGCCTTAGGGAATGGCATTATGTGGCCCTCTTTTCTCTCCATCCTTGCCAAATCTGGGACTTCCAAGGTGCAAGGCACCATCCAAGGATATGCCAGCAGCACCGGTAGTCTAGCGAGCATTTTTGGTCTAGTGCTCGGTGGTATTCTTTTCAATTATGTCGGTGCATCCATTTTCGTGGTATCGGGAGTGATCTTGTTTTTGATTTTCCTAGTCTCCTTTCAGTTGTTGCAAGTCGAACGGGAGCTGAAGGTTTCCAAATAGTAAAGCAAGTATTTTTACAAATGGGTAAGAAATGCCGTCGATTTCTTGCGTGTTACTCTATTGGTTAGTATTTTTACAAATGGGTAAGAAATACTCGACGCCATACTCTTATTACTATTGAATGTTTTAATCTCCGAACCGTGAAAGGATATCACTTAGGTGAATTTGAGGAAATCGTCCTCTTATATGTCACCATTCTGCACGAGGAAGCTTATGGCTTAGCCATTACCAAGGGCATTGAAAAGGATCTAAATCGATCTGTAACCTTAAGTAGTGTTCATACCGCCTTATATAGAATGCAAGACAAAGGTTTGGTCGAATCTAAGCTCGCCGGGTCATCCACGGAGCGAGGAGGGAGACGCAAGCGCTTGTATTCTATTACGAATACAGGAAAAGAGGCACTGTGGCAGGCTCGCCAAGCACGAAATAAGCTATGGTCTCTAATTCCTAAAACAACTTTCGAAGGATGGTAGAGCATCAACCCAATCCACCGCGCTGGGCCGACCGTTTTCTGGAATGGTATTGTAATCCTGAGCTAGTAGAAGAAATTCAGGGAGATCTTTATGAGCGATTTCTAGAGTATGTCGAAGAAAAAGGACCCAAAAAGGCACGGAGGTGGTATGCGGTCAATGTATTCCTATTCATGAATCGCTATACACTCCGGCGTCATCGATCTACATATTCCCGACTTAATTCACTCGACATGTTTAAAAACTATCTAAAAATTGGCTGGCGCAATGTGCGCAAGCACAAATGGCCGTCCTTGATCAATGTGCTAGGCCTGGCTCTGGCTATTGGCTGCTGTATGGTGGTCTACACTTTTATTTTTTGGACCTTCAATACAGACGATTTTCATGAGAATAGAGATAATATCTATATCATGGAAAAAGTATTGCAAGGGGACGATGAACTACAATTACGCGGAGATTCACCTGAGCCACTTGGGCCTGCTATGGCTAAAGATTTGCCACAAGTAAAGGCCATGACTCGATTTACCTTCTCCAGAGGTATCTTCCAGTATGAAGACCAAGTTTTCAGTGAGAGTATCAATTTTGTTGATCCTGATTTTGTACACCTTTTTTCCTTCCCTTTGAAATGGGGAAAAGCGGAAGATTTTGGCGGGACTGACGGCATCTTCTTAACTGAGCTGGTGTCTACCAAATTTTTTGGAGCTGAAAATCCCTTAGGAAAACAAGTTAGTATCAGATTTAACAATGGGGAAGGAGAAATCGAAAGTACCTTTCAGGTGAAAGGAGTGTTCGAAAAACTACCCCCCACCCGCACTTTCAGCTTTAATATTCTTGTCCCTTATCAGCATCAATTAACCTTAGGAAAAATTGATTTTCTGGATTGGCATCAAGCTGCCGATGCTACTTTTGTACAGTTAGATCCTGCTGCTGATCCGGCGCAAGTTGAGCAAGCATTAACTCCTTACTTGGTCCAATACAATGAAAACAATAAAGGATGGCAATTGGGCCAGTTGAACTTACAGCCGCTAGCTGACATTAGCCGACATGCCTACAAATGGGGAAACTCCTTTTTTCATCAGTCACATATCGTAGCTATTATCATGTTAGTCGTGATTGCGGTAGCTCTTTTACTACTGGTGTGTTTCAACTACGTAAATACCGCTATCGCTACTGCATCCAGTCGCTTAAAAGAGATCAGTGTAAGAAAAGTAATGGGGAGTCAACGGAGGCAGATTATTTCTCAGTTTTTAGTAGAAAACCTCTTAATCTGTCTGGTGGGGCTGATTGCTGGCATACTACTGGCAGAGTTTCTTTTCCTTCCTTGGTTCAAGCGATTTGCTGGAGGATTGGAATTCCGCTTACACTATTTGCAAGATTATAGACATGGACTTTTCTTCCTGACATTGCTGGCCCTGCTTGTACTTGGAGGGGGAGGATATCCCGCCTACTATATATCCCGTTTTCCACCCGTTGAAATTCTGAAGGATAAGCTGCGGATAGGTAGTAAGAATCGCTTTCGAAAGATTCTTCTGGGAGCACAGTTGTCGCTAACTTTTATCGCAATTTTTTCGGCTGTTGCTTTTATAAAACACACAAAAAAGCTGAAAGCGGTGGATTGGGGTTACGATGCAGAAGCCAAGATTGTAATCCGTTTAGACGAGGGGATGTCCTATGATCGCCTGGAGAATGAACTAGCAGGCTTAGACGAGATCCAAGATATTTCTGGATCTATTCAGCAATTAGGCAGAGGTTCTAATGGCATTACAATAAAGATAGAAGGAGAGGATCTCCCGGTAGAAGAAATGGTGGTCGGTCCTGACTATCTCGAAAAGATGGGGCTGACAATTCTAGATGGAAGATTCTCTAACCCTGATTTAGACACGGATATCTCTCAATCCGTTATGGTCAATGCGGCCTTTCGCCGGCATTTCGATTGGGATGTAGCAGTGGGTAAGCTCATTCAAGTAGAAGATCAATCCTACACTGTTATAGGAGAACTGGAAGACTTCCGTTATGAAGACTTTTTCCGACCTATCCAACCTATGGTTATTCGGGTAGGACCAAAGTCTGATTATCGATACCTAACTGCGACTTTGGCCCCAACGGCTCAAACCCAAGAATCAGCTAAAGCTATGGAGGCTATTTGGAAAGATCTTTTTCCCGATCGACCCTTTAACTTCTTCTATCAAACAGATGTGATGGATGGCTACTTCCAAGGCTTTGAGCAGGTGATCAAAATTCTTTCTGCCGTTGCCTTTCTGACCATTTTCATATCTACCATTGGTTTGTTTGGTCTCGCAATGCTGATCCTCGCAAGAAAAATGAAAGAGATTAGCATCCGTAAGGTCCTCGGTGCGAATATTTGGAATGTGAGTCGACTTGTTAATAAGGAATTCTTTTGGTCGGTAGTGTTGGCCTGTCTGGTTGGTGGGCCCTTAGGTTTCATTGCCATCAAATCTATCTTAACGCAAATTTCACCAGAGATGTCCAATCCTGGTTTTTTGCCCATGGTGGTAGCTGTGATTGGCCTACTTTCTATCGCCTTGATCGCCGTGGCGGGACATATTTATAATGCTTTTGTGAAAAACCCGATCGTGTATTTGCGAGACGAGTAGCGCTTGCTCGGTGGATGTCCGAAGTTTGGCCTAGTCGTAGCTATGGAGGACTTCGGATATCTTACTCAGTCGAGCTTCATTATAACATACTCCGAATCATTAAAACAACTCCAAAAACCACCAAGGCTCCTCCCGAAACACGCCTAATCCAGAGAATATGCTTTCCTGTTAACCATTTCCGAATGTACTTGGCTAGGGCCACTTTGGAGAAGTCTGTGATGATGATGGTAGATAGAATAGCTCCAAAAAAGAGGTAAGCCTCTTGGGTACTGTAGCCCTGATCTCCGACAGTTGTGCCCATCATAGTAATCCAGAACGCAAAAGTGAATGGATTTACCGTATTAACCAGAAACCCTTTTAACCAAAGCGAAAAATATGACGCTTTAGTGGGAATTATGGAGCCGGCTTCCCAGCCAGGTGGTTTTGTCAGCAGGGTAGCAATTCCCACTCCAATTAGGACCAGTCCACCAATTAAACCAACGTAGAAAATGAAGTTCTCGCTTTCCTTTAGTGGTGTAATGTAATTCAGGCCTGCATAAGTTATAGCAATAAATAGGATATCGCTAATCCAGATGCCTAACCCAACCATTGTTCCTGCTCGTAGACCTCTTTCTACTCCGGTTTGAATCAAGGCAAAGAAGATTGGGCCCAACAAGATGGCAAGCAGTAAGCCGACCTGAATTCCATTGAATATGACCTGCATATTTAGCTGTAGATGGTGGCCACAAGTTTGCGGGAGCCTCCATAGTTACGAAATTCACACAAATAAATACCCTGCCAGGTCCCTAGGTTAAGTTGGTGATTGCTAATCGGAATACTGATCGAAGAGCCTATCATAGCTGCCTTTATATGGGCGGGCATATCATCCGGGCCTTCTACGGTATGGGTAAGGAAGGGCATATTCTCAGGAACGATCTTATTGAAGATTTGTTCGAAATCCACCAATACCGAAGGGTCGGCATTTTCATTGATTGTAATGGCGGCAGAGGTATGCTTAATGTATAGATTAAATAGGCCAACCTTAGGTAATGAGCCAATAGCACTTAATACTTCTTGGGTGATGAGGTGGTATCCACGTTCCTGTGCTCGTAGTGAAAATTCTTTCTGTTCGATCATAAGATTATTAGTATTGCCAAAGCCGGTTATGTTAAACGGCTTGCACTATAGTCTTAGTGAGAATATCGCTTTTCTAAAAAGAAGTACAATGAATCTAGAAGATAAGTTTTAGCCTTTAGGGTTAACTTATTGATCTAGAGGAATACAAAAGTAAGTGAATTTATCTGCTCGGGACTAGATGCCTCCAGATATGCCGTATATTAGTAGTCCTAACAGCAAAAACCGACAAACACCATGAAGTTCATCCTATCCTTTGGCTATGTACTATTATTATCCTTGAATTTTTGTACTAGCTCCCCTAAAACGATTGAATCAAGTACGGGGCAAACACTCAGCAAGCAGGAGGTTGTTGTAGCCGCTAAAGCTTTTCTCGAAAGCTTGTCAGAACTGGAAAAGAAGAGTTGTCTGCTTTCTTTTGATGATCAAGAACGGGAAAATTGGCACTTTGTACCTATCAAACGGCGGGGCCTTGCCTTACAATTGATGAGTGACAAACAAAGAGAATTAGTAGCTAGCCTATTGAAGACCTGCCTAACTCCAGAAGGGTATCGTAAAGTTGAAGATATTCGACAGTTGGAAAGTATATTGACGCTTTTGGAAAAACGAGCCCCTAACAACAACTACCGAAACCCAAATCTCTATTTCGTTTCCGTATTTGGTGAACCTGCAGATTCCAGTGTTTGGGGATGGAGATTCGAAGGACATCACTTATCCTTGAACTATACCTATGCAAGCGAGAGTTTAACCGTCACGCCCCAATTTATGGGGGCAAATCCAGCGGAAATTCCTATAGGGGACTCAAAAGGAAAAAGAGTTTTGGCTGAGGAAGAGGATCAAGCTAGGGCACTGGTCCAAAGTTTCAGCGATGCTCAGCTAGCTACCGCACTGATCGCGAAGCGAGCCTATCCAGAAATCATTACCGGAAATGATAGACGCGTGAGTTTGCAAAACTATGAAGGCTTGCCTTACAACCAGCTAACTGAAGCACAACAGATGACGTTGGTCGATCTAATCCAACTCTACCTGAATAATAATACCAATAGAGTCGCACAAACCCATTGGAAAGTGATTCAAGAAGCAGGTGTCGAACAATTGTATTTCGCTTGGGCAGGAGGAATAGAGAAAGGAGAAAAACACTACTACCGCATACACGGTCCACGTCTATTGATTGAGTTTGACAATACACAAAATGGGGGAAATCACGTTCACTCCGTTTGTCGAGATCCTAGTAATGACTTTGGCGAAGATGCATTGCGCCGTCATTACGAGACCCACCAACATTGATATAAGGAACGTATTGATGGAATTAGCACAATGGTACAGCATCCTTCTAAAAGCTGAGTTTATTCTTGCTGCATTGACCTTCCTTTCCTTATTCTTCATTTCGGCACCTTATGGCCGCTTTGAACGTAAGGGATGGGGGATTACACTTCCAGCCAAGTATGCGTGGATGATAATGGAAGCACCAGCTATGCTTATTCCCCTGTACTTCTTCCTTGCTTTTGCGGATCAACAGCAAATTGTATTGATTATTTTTCTGGCGATCTGGCAATTCCATTATGTGCATCGGACCCTCATATATCCTTTTCAAAAGTCAGGAGGGGATAAGCCTTTTCCAGTGGCATTGATTGTGATGGCTATTCTCTTTAACGGTATGAATGGGGTAATCATAAGTTATTCTATTTTCATACAGAATACTTACCCGATCGACTGGCTTATTCGCTGGCCCTTCGGCCTCGGCTTATTTGTTTTTCTATTGGGATATTGGATCAACAAACAATCAGACTCCATTCTGAAAAATTTAAGAACACCATCAGAAACGGCTTATAAAATACCTCAGGGAGGATTCTTTAGGTGGGTCTCTAACCCGCATTACTTGGGCGAGATCATCGAATGGTGTGGCTGGGCTATCCTGACCTGGTCAGTGGCAGGCTGGGCCTTTGTAGCCTATACAGTTGCCAATTTGGGACCCCGTGCCTGGTCGCATCATAAATGGTACAAAGCTACTTTTGAAGATTATCCTTCTGCTAGGAAAGCCCTGATTCCTTTACTCTGGTAAATTCAAATCTCCATTTCTAAGCTAATAGATTCTCCAGCAGGCAGTGCTTGCCATTTAGTGACCAAGGCACTTAGTTCTTGTCGCATCACCAGAACTTTATCGGTTGTTAGGACAGTAGGAAAATCCAGATTTCGATTGGCCATGGCCTGCTGTAATAGGGGGACAAAGTTTTGTTGTTCTCCGGAATTGTATAATTCTATTTGCAATTGATTGACGATAAATTCTGTCTGTAAAGATTCTGCAGGTAAGTTTTCTGGAATAAGCGCAGTAGGACGTTGTTCACGCGGCAACTCAAAGTCCGGGACCGTAAAACCTTGGTTGATTAAACCATAGAATGCTTCCTTAAAACCTAGAGTGGTTTCTACCACATAGTGTGCCAAATCATGTATTTCTAAGCCTGGTCTGATCTTAGTAAAAGTCGAGGAGCCATCAGTACGAAAGCAAGTCAATACAGCAGATCCATCTTTTTGCTTCTTAAACTGTAGTCTTAGCGGCATGTATCTGATTTTTATCATGATAAAAGTAGCAGACTGCTAGATATTCCTCCTATATTCAGCCTCATGGATCAACTACAAGCAAATAATAATAGTTCCCGAGGAAAGATCTTCTATTTGGCTGATCCCATGTGTTCTTGGTGCTATGGATTCCGAGGCGAGATCACGAAACTAAAGGAAGCCCACGCAGATCAAATGGATTTCAGTTTGATTATGGGAGGACTTCGTCCAGGAGGAGGAGATCCTTGGAATCAAAAGATGAAAGATTTTCTACGGCATCATTGGGAAAAGGTGGCGGAGGTAAGTGGACAGGCTTTTCAGTATGATTTGTTGGAGTGGGATGAATTTCTCTACGATACCGAACCTTCTTGCCGATCAGTTTGCGTAGTTAAAAATTTAGCTCCTGAAAAAGCATTCGATTTCTTTAAGGCAGTGCAGTACGAATTTTATTACGAAAATAAAGACCCCAAAGAGGATGCCTTCTATGAGCCGATTTGTCAGTCTCTCAGCATAAATTTTGATGAATTCCGTGCTGCTTTTTCCTCCGAAGAATACAAAGTCTTAACTCGCCAGGACTTTGAGCAATCCCATGAATGGGGCATTCGAGGATTTCCTAGCGTAGTTATCAGCTGGAATGATCGTCTCGGATTACTTAGTAATGGATATGCTTCCTATGCTGATATGGAAGTTCGAATGGAAAAATTACTCTCGAAGTTAAGTACAGTTGCATGATACTACAATGGATTAGTGCGATTCTGATGGCATCTTTCTACATTTTCGCCGGATACAGCCATTTTCGCAACCCCAAGTTCTTCTTAAAGATTACTCCTAAATGGGTGCCTGCGCCTGAACAGGTAAATATCATTGTGGGGGTGATAGAGATAGTCCTTGGTTTATTGATCTTGATTCCACAGACAAGGTCTTTAGCGGCTTGGGGCGTGATTGCCCTACTGGTTGCGGTTTTCCCAGCCAACATTTATCATTTTCAAAAATCCCTTAAAAAGGGGAAGTTTGTTTGGCCTACCCTTATCCGTTTACCAATCCAGTTTCTTCTCATTTACTGGGACTACAGCATGACCTAAGGCAAAATTTAGGTTCTACTTAACTAAAGATCCCTGTAAAGCAGGGGAGGAAAGGCCGTATTCCGCCTTTACCTCCACTTTTGGTCTTTTATTTCTTGCCTTTGATCTGTATCCCTTTTACCATTTCAAGAATTTGACCAGCTTCAGCTTCTTCCAATCCGGGATTAGCCTTTAAGAAATTTGGTAGTTCAATTTGCTGGAAGTCATCTAAAGGGGGAAAAATAATAGGCGGTAGCCCTTCCACGGTATTTTGCGCTCTTCCACTGGCAGTCGGTAGCCCATAAGCAATCTGATCAAAATCCAGTTCATTAGACGTAGAATCACTAGGGTAATCATTATCTAAAAAGGTTCCTCTAATTTCTGGAGAAACCAAAACCTCAGAGGCTGGTATGGCACCCAGACTAAAAAAAGTACCATTGAATCTGCTAGTCAATACTTCAATGTACCCTCTGATTTCAAGGTCAGGATTGGTCAAGTTAATGAAGGGAATTACACTTGGCAACAAGGTGATCAAACCTGTCTGCCGGGCACCTAACTTAAAAGAATTTGTGGTGTAAATGATGCTAGTGGGGTTGGGGGTTCCTGCGCTAATATTCAGTTGTACATTGTTTACACTCCCATTATCAAAAAAACATTGGGTATTGGTGTTTGTAATGATACGGTTTCCGCTGGCTGTAGGTATCGTAATCCTGAGTAATAAATTTGAGGTTGTACTATCACTAAGGTTGGTGATATTCATGAAAAAACCCTGTACAACTCGTCTAAATACTGTGCTAATATTCGGGGGTATAGTGGTAGGGACAGTGGCAATCCGTTTGACCAGTAATTCGAATGTTGAGGTGACCATTGTTTGATTTTTTTAAGGAGATGAAAATTCGGGTTATTAATATCAAGTCTTTATCCAGATACCCCCACATTCGTTACATTCTTCCCTCCTATGTGGACTTTCTTCAAGCTAGATTACGAATACTCGATACCCACCCACGAATTCTCAAACGGCTTGGCTTTTAGGGCACTTCTGCCTGTACTTTTGAATCGACACAACAATTTATTAATTCCAAAAGCACAGACATGAAAACATCCTGGATAGTCATACTTATGGTATTGCTACTGAATCCCATTTTAGCACAAGACACGCAAAAAGAAGATAAAACACTTTCTCCTTACTTCATGATTGTTGGCGGCCAACAAGGAGTGGATCAATTGCCACTTTTGTCGACTTCCGCAGATGTAAATATTGCAGGAGTGATTGCAGATGTCACGATTACTCAAGTCTATAAAAACGATGGACAAAAGCCGATTGAGGCGATTTATGTGTTCCCAGCTTCAACCCGCGCTGCCGTTTATGATATGGTAATGAAGATTGGGAATCGTACGATACAGGCTGAGATCAAAGAAAAAAATCAAGCCAAAGCGGAATACGAGCAGGCCAAGGCGGACGGGAAACGAGTTTCTTTACTAGAGCAAGAACGTCCAAACGTTTTTCAAATGAATGTGGCCAATCTAATGTCAGGTGACCGTATTGAAGTCGTATTGAAGTACACCGAAATGCTCGTTCCTGAAAATGGAATATATGAATTTGTATACCCAACGGTAGTTGGCCCTCGCTATAATGAATCCTCCGGAGCGGAGGCTCAATTTGTAGCTAATCCCTATCAAAAGTCTGGAGAAGCCCCTTTATATGATTTTGACATAGATATCTACCTATCGGCCGGCCTTCCGATCCAGAATATCACATCTACAACCCATAAAGTAGGCATCAGCTATGAAGGCCAGAAAGCCGCTGAAATTGCCTTGGACAAATCAGAAAAGAATGGAGGAAACCGTGATTTTATTCTGCAATACCAATTGACTGGTGGAGAGATCGAATCAGGTATGCTACTGTACGAACATAAAGGAGAGAATTATTTTCTCACTATGGTTCAACCTCCGAAAAGAGTGATCCCAAAGCATATCCCAGCCAGAGAGTACATCTTTATTGTTGATGTTTCCGGTTCAATGAGAGGCTTTCCGTTGAATATATCCAAAAAGCTGTTGAGAAATCTTATTGTAGGTTTGCGCCCCAGCGACCGCTTCAACGTCCTCTTATTTTCCGGAAACGCTGGCTGGCTAGCCGAGGAGTCAATTGCTGCTACGGAAGAGAATATTGACAAGGCAATTAGCGTGATTAACCGACAATATGGTGGTGGTGGAACACGTCTTTTGCCCGCTATGCAAAAGGCCCTAGCCATGCCACGTTTTGCTGATGATCTATCTCGTTCTATGGTAGTCGTAACCGATGGATACATTAGTGTAGAGCAAGAAACCTTTGACCTCATCCGCAACCGTCTAAACGAAGCCAATCTGTTCACCTTTGGTATCGGAGCAGGAGTCAACAGGCACCTATTGGAAGGCATGGCCCACGTCGGAATGGGAGAACCATTAATCATTACAGCACCGGAAGGCGCGCATGAAAAGGCGGAAGCTTTTCGGCAGTACATTAGTCAACCCGTGTTATCCCAAGTGAACATTGCTTTCGAAGGATTTGAAGCCTATGATATACAACCTTCTAGCGTACCGGATGTTCTAGCCGATCGCCCCATCTTAGTATTTGGTAAATATAAAGGTGAACCTAAAGGGAAAATTCGGATCAAGGGTCATACAGGTACTGGCGCATTCGAAAAAGTATTTGACGTAGAGGAATATCGCCCATCCCGAAAAAACGGAGCTTTGCGCTATCTCTGGGCAAGAGAAAAAATTCGCCTCTTAGATGACTACAACCAAGTCTCATATTCCGATGAACGCATTGCTGAAGTCACGCAGCTAGGACTAGATTATAACTTGATGACAGCCTATACTTCCTTTATTGCTGTAGATAATGAGGTTGTGAAGAACGAAGATGGTGAGATCGTGAGTGTCAAACAGGCCCTACCACTACCCTCAGGTGTAGAGAATACAGCAATAGGATTTGATGTAGCCATTGAAGGTGTAGTAAGAAAAAACAAGGCCCCTAAGGCACGCCCTCTGAAATTAACCGTTCAAAAGACCCAAAGTGGATTAGGGCAGTCCGTAGACCAACTGCTACAAGAGGAGCTACAGACTTATTTAGATCAATTGTCCCTGTGTCCAATTGCTGGCCAGCTTGATACCATTGAAATGGCTATAACGCTAGATGTTCTGGGCAGAATCCTGAGTGTGGAGGTGGTCAATGGGGATGAGGCGCTGACGAAGTGTTTGCAGGTTTCTTTGGAGAAACACTATCTCTTTAGCTGCTTCCATACTCAGCAAATTACCCTAGCATTCACATTGAAAGCTCAGGAGGGTTACTCGAAGTAGACATTTTCTAACAAAGTAAGCACAGCATCATGAAACGGTCATTTCAAATCTTTAGCCTGCTATTGGGAAGCCTAATTTTATTTTTAGTCTGGTCATTCCAGCCGTCGATGGCGCAGTTAGGGCGTAAAAACCAAATGAAAAATGAATTATCCACATTACCCATACCCTACACTGAAAGACAGGATATCACCTTCCTTCTAGGACAGGACAAGGACCGAAATAACCCTTACTTCACAAAGGCGAATCAGTATTACCGTCAACATCCTGAAGACCAAACGGAGTTTGTAATAGATACTTGCCAATCCCTATTGGCTGTGAGAAATTACCTGAATCAACACAGTCCTAGAAATGGTCGTCCATGGGGGAAGATCAACTTGGTTTTCCATAGCAACGAATGGACAGGAATGGGGGTGCCGACTCTCCCCGGAGGTAAGCGAACAACGGAGGTATCCCTGGCTAATGCCATTGGCCAGGGGGTATTTCCTCCGCTCAATAAAAATGTAGTAGATGCGTGTACAGAAATGGTCTTTCATGGCTGTGCATTTGGTCGGAACGAAGGGCTTTTAACGGCCCTTCGCGCCGCTTTTATTCCTGCTGGAGTGGAAACCGAACTCACTTCCTCTCCTTACTTTGTGGTTTTTGACCAACAGCAAAATGGGTTTCCTAAACGGTTTTTGGCTGATTATTGGTATACGTTTTACAGAACTGGAAACCGACCTGAAGACAGTCAATTAGTGCGTCAGCTGCAGCGGAGGTACCCTGATGAAGAGGTAGATTGGAAGGCGGCTTTACAGCGTCAACAAGCAGCATATGAAGGAGAGGCCTTTCACTACACTTTTAAGGTTCCAATTGTATGGACCGTAACCTATCCTAGTATTGCTGAACGTCCCTCCATTTCAACTTGGAAAGAGCAGCGTCGATGGTTGGATGAACAGGAGGAGATGCAGGCTATTTTTGAAAGCTATCAAATTCCGGAAAACCAATTTAGTTGGTACTTAAGATATATAGACCATGAGTTTGAAGATGGCACCACAGAACCAGCCATCAAAGCGGTTGGTTTTTGCACCGTTCTTTGTGTTTTGCAGGAAGCTAAAAACCCCGTTGCAAACTTGGTGAATTTCTAGATGGAGAAAATTCCAGAAAGGTTTCTGTCTTGATGGGGGACAAATGTATTAAGAAAAACGTTTATGTATTGTAGATGATGAAAATGGTGATTTCCCATTGATACATCAAGAAGCTGACAAAAAATCATAAAAAAAATGCTTCTGATACATAACCGTAAAATTTAATAAGATTTCCCCACGTTAAAGAATCAAAAAAGATAGAAATATGTCAAGAAAAGAATTGTCCTTATTCCTGTTCTTATGCCTAAGCGCGCTAGCTATAAACGCACAGCAAACACAAGTCATCGAAAAATATATGTCCAAATTTGAAGAAGGGTTTGAGTTTGATCCTGGACTTTATACTTCTTTGAATGATTGGAAAAATAATGAACCATCGATCCCAATCTATTGGATCATTGGTTACGAGCCAGAGGGTAGTGATCCCAAGACTTTTTTAAGTCAAGAAATGAAAAAGAAAAGCATCGACTGTATTGATCCAGAAGGACGGACCTTTAAGATCAAGCCCAAGAAGTTATGGGGCTACAGTGATGGCGAAAACGTATATAAGGACATCTATCAATTGACAAAAGTAGGATCTATCTGTTATTTTATTGAGGACAATGGCAAAGGCGGAGGTGTTGACATGTCAGCCATGACCGCCAAAGGTGATGAGGCAGAATACACGCCTCCTCCAAAAGGAGCCAAGGAATTTCTTTTTGACTTCAATACGGGAAAGATGATGAAGTATAGTGCCAAGAGCTTTGAAAAGATTATTGCGAAAGATGGCATTTTATTGACAGAGTTTACAAAGAGAGATAAGCGAGAAAAAGAAGAGATCTTTCCTTTTATAGCTAAATTCAACCAGCGTCATCCGATTCACTTCAAAGTTGAGAAGCCAATGGAAGAAGAAGAAGAGGAAACGATGGAAGAAGCAAAGCCCGAAGGCGTAAATAACTAAGCGGAATAAGCTATATAGAGAAAAGGCATCGAAGGGGATACTGACCTTCGATGCCTTTTTCATTTTAAAAGACTTCTCTATCTACAGCCCAAATCCTGTGCAGACTGCTGATCATTGTTAGGGAAGCAATTTCCTGATAGAATATGAGGCGGTTGATACCTTTCCAAGTCTGGATCCCTTAGTGAAATTTCCAAGAAAGTTACCAGTTGATCGATTTCTTCTTCAGACAGATTAAGCGGACGGAAGTTTTTCGGAAGTTGACTGCTCAATACGTTAGCGTTTTCAGGTACGGCAAGATTTTTATAGTTCAGGACCTCTTCAATTGAGGTGAAACTACTTCCGTGCCCGTAGAAAGGCGAATCTGCTAAATTGTATAATTGTGGGACTTTAAATTTATAGAAATCCCACGGCCGATTGGTGAAACTCGCTCGTCCTAAGTTTGCTTTGTCTCCAGGAGAAGTACCCATGGTGGGCAGGGCAGTAGAAGCCAAATCATTCATCCCCAAAGCGTAGAACTCCATCGAATTGAGGGCGGGCCCAGTATGACAATTGAAACACTGTGCCTTTCCAAAAAACAGGATCGCCCCATATTTCTCGCTTCTGGACATCGCATCTTCTTTCCCATTCAACCATACCTGAAAAGGAGCCTGGTTAGCTAATACGGTACGTTCGTAAGCAGCGATAGCTAGGCCTGCCATTTCTCGAGTGTATCTTTCACTAGGAGGAACATCAGAGAAGGCTTGGTCAAATGCCTGTGTGTACCCTAAAGATTCGACTAAGGCTTGATTAATCTCCAAACGATGGACTTTGAGACCGGCAATAGCTTGTGTTTCTAGTCCCTCATAACCCAAGTGATTGGCTTCTATAGGAGTGCCCTCTGTCCAGGCATATTCGGTATCTCGATTCATGCCTGTTGACCCAAATTGTCCATTCCAAAGTGTAACTCGCTGATAAGCACCATTCATCGCCGAAGGTGTGCGGATAGGTTGGACATCTAAGTCCTCTTCGGTATACTGGTGGGCTACAACTCTACCCTCTCCATTCTTGCCAAAACCTATACCTCCTTCTCCTATGCCCTGATGCCGACCAGCTTGAAATCCTGCCCCTGCAAAATGACAGGAAGCACAGGAATAGGTGCCTTTACCACTTTCTAACATGGCTGCTTGGGCGATGCCTGTTTCGTGAAATAGCATTTGACCAAGATCGACCTTATTGGTGGTGATCGGGTTCCTTGGATCTTGTGGGATGCTGCTATAGTCATCGCTATTGGGTAAGCGAAAAAAGGACGTACTGCCGTTCGGTGCGGCTTCTTCAAGCAATTGATTTAAATCAAAATCAATTCCCCCTTCTTTAATTCCTTCTTTCTTACAAGCAAAGGAAGATACTAGCAATGAAATAAGAAGGAGCTTAGAAGTAATTGTAAAGTTCTTCATATAAACAAACGATTTAGACAAAAAAATAGATCTGTCCTTAGTGTGTCCAAACGTTTGTATATTCCGAAAAATGAGGGGGTAACTGCTAATAACTAGCAGTAGTAAAGGTGAGGATTTATTGTGTGATTTTGCTCAGCTTGACTAAGAATAGCGAAAAAATGGGGGGAGTTTCGTATTTCTCTACAATTTACATTATTCTGCATGTATTATCAAGGTACCCAGGTATTAATTTCTGCTAGGAGGTAGACTTTTCACTTACTTAAGATTGAAGGAATAAATCAAAAAGAACGGAATTGATTCAATTTCGCTAGGAAATTAGTATTATCGTTGGCATAAGCCAACTTTTATGAAACAAGATCCTTATTTGCTTACCCAAGAGCGCATTGCCGCGCCTCCGGTTCGTTTTCGTGATAAATTAAAATTTCTCGGCCCTGGTTTTGTACTATCAGCATCTATTGTTGGATCTGGAGAGCTCATAGCCACCACTACCTTAGGGGCTCAAGCTGGGTTCATTACTTTTTGGGTCATTATCATTAGTTGTTTAGTAAAAGTAGCGGTGCAATTAGAATTCGGCCGGCATACTATATTAACGGGAGAAACAGCCATGCAGGCTTTCAACCGTTTGCCGGGGCCAAAGTTTGGGAAGGCCAAATGGGCGATTTGGCTATTCTTCTTTTTGATGGTGGTAAAAATCCTTCAGGTTGGGGGAGTGCTAGGAGGTGTAGCAATTATCCTACATTTAACCTTTCCTGCTCTGCCTTTGTGGATCTGGGTTGGCGTTATAGCGGTGGTGGTTTCCCTGATGATCTTTCGGGGGTACTACAGTTTTATTGAAAAGTTTTCTCTAATCATGATCGCGGTCTTCACGATCTTTACCTTTGTTTCCTTATTCTTTCTTAATAGCACTCCCTACGCCATTCAGTGGGAAGATGTGCAGGCGGGTTTAGGCTTCAATCTGCCGAAAGAAGCCGTAGCTGTAGCCTTTGGTGCATTTGGAATTACCGGAGTAGGGGGAGATGAAATTATTGCCTATACCTATTGGTGTTTAGAAAAAGGGTATGCAGCGAAGACCGGGCCACCGGAGCAAAGTGCCGATTATGAAGCAAGGGCTAAGGGGTGGATGAATGTCATGTATCTAGATGCCATTTTGGCAATGATAGTATATACCTTGGTTACGGCAGCTTTCTATTTACTGGGTGCAGCGGTACTTCATGCACAAGGAGAAGTGCCGGAAGGCTACCAAATGGTAGAGACCTTATCTAGTTTATATACAGAAAGTTTGGGGGCCGGGGCGAAGACCGCCTTTATGCTCGGATCCTTTATTGTCCTGTTTTCTACCCTATTTGCCGCTTTAGCCGCCTGGACGCGTCAATTTTCGGACGTCTTTGGACAAATTGGCTGGATTGACTTTTTTGATTTGCAGCAGCGCCAACGGTCTATAGCTACTTTGGCTTGGGTCTTTCCAGTACTTTGGGGGGCATTTTTCCTCTTTATCGAAATGCCAGTATTTATGGTATTGACAGGCGGGATTGTTGGTTCCCTCATCCTCTTTATGGTTGTTTTTGCCGCTTTATATTTCAGATATAGAGAAACGCCAGCTTCTTTCCGACCGAGCAAAATGTATGATCTTTTCTTTTGGCTGAGTGTTGTGTCCATCATCTTAGTTGGAGTATACGGGATTGCGAAGTTACTATAGGCCATATTCCTTAAGATAGCTGCAACTTCTCTTGCACAAAGACCGTCCTTTAAGGGATGATGGAAACTTTTCAAGCTGAGTTAGATTGGTTATCTACCCTGATCCTCTGTGGAATACTTCAGTGTTTAGGGTTGTTGTTTGTCTTGTGGACTAAACCCAAATGGGCAGGCCAGCAAGCTCTAATAGGTTTATTCCTTGCACTCCTGTTATTGCAAACAGAGACCTTTTTGATTCAGACTGGTTACCTGATCTATACCCCTCATTTATTGAATGTTTCTGCCCCAGCCTTACTTACCTTAGGTCCTTTTGTTTGGTGGTATTTTCTTAGTTCGACGCGTCAAAAGGAAAGCTCCAGCCTGTGGTTCCATTTTCTGCCGGCACTATTGTATTTCGGCTATTCCTTCTTCTTCTTTTTACAACCCGCACAGTATAAAATTTACGCTTTGCTAGCACAATTTCATGCCCATGTACCAATGGAAAGAGTCTTTCCCATTTGGCAAACAGATCCATGGGGCGTACAAGGGTGGATAATTGTAGAGGGGGCTAGTCTACACCTATTGAGTTATGGGGTATTCACTTGGATTCTAATCGGGAAAAGAGCATCGGGGAAACAACAGCTACGATTGCTTTTTCTGAGCTGCATACTGGCCTTTGCGGGACTAATTATGCTGTTATCAGAAGGAGGCGTAATTAATGGTGTGAATATTTATTCCACCTTGTTACCTGATTATTTTCCCAAGCTTTTTGGCTCTGTATTGGTTTACACCCTGTCTATATTGATGCTGAAAAATGGGGATTACTTTGGCAAACCAAAAGCTAGATATCGCAAATCGGGCCTGCAAGCGAGCTTGCGTCAAAGAAAGATTGAACAACTGCAATTATTGTTTGAACAGGAAAAGCCATTCTTACAACGATCCTATAGTCTCGCCCAATTAGCCGATCATTTGCGCCTTTCTCCTCACCTTACTTCTCAATTGATTAACGAAGGCTTACAAATGAAGTTCTTTGAGTTGATCCATGATTATCGCATGAAAGAAGCTAAAACTCAATTGGCACACAATGCTGATATCCCTAAAATGGAATATTTAGCCTACAATCTAGGGTATGGATCAAAATCGGCCTTCTATTCGGCCTTTAAAAAGGAAACCGGCTTAACCCCTCTACAATACCGCCATAAGTACATTTCTTAGTACTTCCCGATCAACCAGTACTCGAAATATTGGTCATGAGTTGGTTCTGATGAAGACTTTCAGGAATATGCAAGCAAAAACTTATGATCACTCGACTGCACAAGGCATTACTCATCATAACTAGCTTGTTGTTATGTATAGGCTTACGGGCGCAAATTCAGGAAATGACTCCCGTTCAATGGCAGGAAGATTTGCAGTATTTGGAAAACAAATTGAAGAAACAATTTAAAAATCCAGATGCTAATTTGACCCCATTGCTGTTTGACGGATTACAAAAATTAAAGAAACAAGTAGGGCAACTATCCAACGAAAAGTTAGCCGTGGAATTGGGCAAAACCTTAGCTACTCAGCAAGATGGGCACACAGAATTGGATCTCATGCAAACGGCAGTAGACTTTAATCGATTACCCATTAATTTTTACTTTTTTGGCAAAGACCTGTACATTTTCAATACCAGTAGTGATCATCAAGACTTGCTGGGCAAGAAGGTACTTTCTATCGATGGAGTAGGGATAGAGGATGTGTTCCAACGGCTCCTTCCAATTATGCCTGCAGATAATAAGATGGAGACAATACATATGGCCCCCATTTATATGCTCGCACCACGTCTTCTATTTGAACTTGGTATTACAAGTGCACCGAATACTGTACAGCTACAATTAGCTGATGGTGGAGCGGTCGCAATTGATGGGATAACAATCCAGGATTATCAAAAAATAGAATGGAAGAATGTTAAAGATTTGAAGAATCTTTCTCCTCCCCTTTACCTGCAGAATCACACCAAATCCTACTGGCATACTTATCTAGAAGAAAGCAACATTTTTTACTTCAAATACAATCGAGTTAGGAATCAAAAAGGAGAGAAGAGTATTGCTTCCTTTACTAAAAGTATGTTCGCTGAAATAGATCGCATTCGACCAAGCAAGTTAATCATTGATATGCGGCACAATAGAGGAGGAAACTACAATCTCAGTAAACCGTTGATCAAAGGCATCCTGAAGCGTTCGTGGTTAAATCAGCCTGATAAGATTTTTATTTTTACAAGCCGCGTGACTTTTTCAGCAGCTAGCGCTACTACTCTTTTCTTAAAGCGAGATGCCAAGGTTACGATTGTCGGGGAGCATTCCAGAAGTAAGCCTAATGGGTCACAAAATAGTGAGGTGATGGAGTTACCCCATTCTAAATTGAGGATATCCTACACCAATCGATTAATTGTCCACTGGCCCGACAAGGGAACAGATAAACTTCCTCCCCTGGATATTCCCCTGGCTTTACGCTTCGAGGACTATGCCCAGGCTAAAGACCCTTTGCTGGATTGGGTACTCCAACAATAAAAAGGCGCGGAGAAAAATCGCTTCTCCACGCCGATACACACATTTGAAACACTATTATTACACGCTTTTATTCGTTTACTATTTTCTGTATATCATTTTCTGAGTGATACTAACGTCCTTAGATTCTAAACGGTAGTATATCAAACCTTCAGCTTGTAGTTGATAGGCCGCTATAGATTCCTCATGGTAACCACTATTGTAGGTGCCGTTTATACGGTGGAGTAATCTACCATTTAGATCGAAAAAGCTAAGCGTTGCTGGACCTGCTTCCGGTAAGAAGAAGGGGATGAGGGTTTCCTGACTGAAGGGGTTGGGCCGGTTTTGCATTAATTGCATAGATTCGGCCTTCGAGCTTGATTCCCCTTTTCTGAAAGAAAGGCCCAGCTTTGCTTCTGTACCATCTTTCAGATAACCCTCTAAGGGAGTAATGCGATTGCTAAGATTTAACCAGTCTTTCAATTGGCCATCTTTGAGGGCCAAGAAACGTAGAGAAACCAGCAATTCTTGCGTAGTATTACCCTCATTGTGCCAGGAAAATGGCACTAACCCGGCCGTAGTTTCATTAAGATTCATGTGTTCTTCCATCCATACCGCTGACTCAAACCCTTGCCATGCCAGTGCTTCCGTATCAAAATGGAGTGTACCTTGAAACCCTAGAACTTCGTCCAACTGACTGGATTGGATTTGAATATTTACTAAATCACCCTGCTTAATCTCTTGGTTATTTATTTCTAAAAGCAAAGGAATCTCACTTTGTCGTGGTACTAGGCCCTCTAGCTGATTCGGGATGGCATTACCATTGACATCACCGATCTTTACGGCAATGAAATCGAGATTTTCCTGATCTACCCGAGGCGCATCCACTTTGATACTTTCAGGAAAAAGCTCACTCCAAGGGTTATTGGGGTTTGGAAATTGATAATCTTCATCTATAAAACGCCAACTCGCATTACCTCCAAAATCCGCTCTAAGTCCCAAAATGAGTTGCCTGAGCAGCACGACGTCTAATGTAGTTACTGTATTTGATCGATTAATATCAGCCGCAATGATCTTATAGGGACTCGTGAGTTCTTGGTCACCTAAGATGTGTCTGGAGATGATCACTAGATCAATGGTAGAAACTCCATTGTTGAAATCATAGTTCATCTCCGGACGGATCACATATTGATCGGTGGCATCTAGGTTCTCCAGTAAGTAATTTCCTTGGAGATTAGTAGGTCCATACATAGGCATATCTTCACCAATCTCCAGCATGACCCCTTGTACGGGTTCTAGCTCAGCTGTCATTACTTCCCCAGAGAAACTGACTAGAGCATTTGGGTTGCAAATGGGCTCTGAGTTTATGACAGTAATCGTAGTAGTACAGAAACTAAAGTTGGGGCCACCGATGGAGTCATTAGGTTGCACCAGGATGGGGTTTTCTGCGCTATCCCAAGCGTATACCTGTACTTCAACTGTCTCATCCACATCGTCGCAAGTCAACACAACCGCCTCTTCGTTTGGGTCGGGAATCACTTGTCCATTATCGATATCAATGGTCTTGTGAATGGAAAACCGTACTGGACCCGTGCAGTCATCAATATTGGCAGTTAGTACTGTCGTTGCCAAAATGGACAAGGCGGCTAGATCCTCATCTAGGTCACCGTCGGCGTCGATTGGAGGATCTAGAGGCAATAATTCCACAGAGAAGGGTAGCCGACAGCTTGGTGTATTGACTTGGCAATCTACTACTTCAAAGGGTGCCTCGATAGTGAAGGGGTTATCACATCCGTCTGTAACTTCAATTCGAAAGGCGTGTTCTCCCAACGGGAATTGTCCCGTGATTCGATAAGTCGGGAAAATACCTAGGATATCTTCTGGGGGAATTTCCCCATCCAAGTTACCGTCTTCGTTGAGGTCAATCCAAGCACGCAGGCTGGTTCCTTCGGGAGAGCAGGCTTCAGTGACAGTAAACTGGACATCAACAGACCCACTACAGTTTTCTAGGTTATCGGAACAGAATAGCGTATCACCAGCTAGTTCAACGGTGGGAGCAATGAGGTCGAAAATGACGATCTCCTGCGTATACTCCCAGTACCCGGTAGAGGGTAAACTACGCCAGTGGCCTGCTGGGTTAATCCCTCCACAGGAGCCTCCGATTTGGTCTTGACCTGGAGTCGCATTGTATGGATCTCCGTCTCGGTCGACAAAAGCTGTATCGTTAGAAATAACTACCCAAACTGCTTCTTCTCCCTCTTCCTCATCGCAATCTTCGTTTCTAGT
This sequence comes from Saprospiraceae bacterium, assembly GCA_019634045.1. Taxonomy (GTDB): domain Bacteria; phylum Bacteroidota; class Bacteroidia; order Chitinophagales; family Saprospiraceae; genus DT-111. The sequence continues at coordinate 26,330 of JAHQWA010000396.1, read as the reverse complement.
GATGATTACTGGATCAGAAGAATCTGTATGAATGCATTGGTCTTCAATTCGGTAGGTTCTGAAGATCTTTTTGCAGGCCTCAGAAGTCTGAAAAACCTCATCCTTGATATTGATGACGAGGGACTCGCATCCTTCCTGAATGATCTCCAATGTATCTACCAATGGCGCTGAACATTCTTGGAACACATCCTGAGGGAATTTAATGGTATAACCTGGAGCAGCAGAGATGGATACCGTCTGCTTGCATTCATCTTCTGAACGGTTTCCAAACTCGTCTGTTAGTACGAAAAAACGTTCAATAGTACCTGCTCCGCAGGCATCTAGGTCAACGATTGGAGCTAATTCGGTCGCTGTGAAAGAACTGCAATTGTCTGAGCCTGTTGGTGATCCAAACAGTGCATCCAATTGGGTAGTATCGGTAGGGTCAAAATCTTGAGCTAGGAAGCTACAAGTGACAGAAACATCATCAGGTGGGGTACAATCGGGGTCAGCTTTATCGGTGACTGAGACAAATGTCATACATCTATTATCATTGCCGAAAATATCAGTGACCATCAGCTCAACCATCACCATTTCACCAGCATCACAGCAACTGAAGGCTATTTCGTCAGTCCTTTCTGTCCAGTAAGCTTCAACAGAATCACATGTCGACGGATCTCTTTCATACATCCGACGTATTAGCATCTCGTCTATACCACAATTATCTTCACTGCCTTCATCTACATCTTCTGCCTCGAGGAACCCCAGGCCGCTACCTCCTAAAGAGACAATCAGATTGTCATCACAGACCGCTACGGGTTCTTGATCATCATTTGTACACATGGAGAAATCGGCAATGCTTTGATTGCCACATTCATCAGTAACAAAGTAGCGAACGATATGACACCCCAGTGGTAGCGTCACCTCGCGATCGGCTTCGGCTGAGATGCTTAGCAGTATTTCTTCCGAACCATCATCCCGAATTACTTGTGTTACTACTTCCCAGGCTGAGCAGTTGTCACTAACTTCGGGTAGCGGAATCGTTAGTTGAGCTTCGCAATCCAAGGCACTAGTCTCAAATTCTATATTTGAAAGATCTGCATCAACTTTTGGTGCTGCCTGATCTTCAAGGAAGATCACCTGATCATAAAAAACAGGATTGCCTGGATCACATTCATCAAAAAAGAACCATCTGCGGTTGAAAACTCTTGAACCTCCGCAACTAGTCATAGCCATTTGATCATCGTAGGTTGCGGTTAGGTTGCATATTGATGGGCGCAGAGCAAAGGCCCCGGCAAAGGTGCGCACCATAGGAAAACCTGTGTAGTCTGGGGTTGGATTCCCCTCATCGTTGATGGCAAAATCTTCATCACAATCTATGGTTGTAAACTTGGATGGAGGGATGATATCACTTTGTGTTAAGGTGCCAAAAGTGATGGTTTGATTACAGGAAGTTTCATTGCCATTTTCGTCCATGATCGTGAACTGACGCTGAATGACTTTTGGAAAGCAATCCCCACCGTCTATTAACTCATCTGTAAAAGTGAAATCTACCGCTGAGCAGTTATCGCTAGCGATGGGTTCGCCGGTGTAGAGCAAGCTTTCTTCTCTTTGTAAAAAAGATGTATCATCGGTACAAAAGAGAGGGAGTACCAATTCTTCTTCGGTAGTGAGTAAGTTTTCGATACTGCCAGGGCCTGTGCCATGGATGGCCCAAGAATAATCACCTTCAGTTAGGAAGTTTGCCGAACTAGTTAGTATCGTGTATAATTCACCTGCTTCTAGGAAAGCAGAAAATCCAATTACATTCTGTTCGCCAACGAAGAACCCTTGGCTATTATCCTGCTTGCCTCCTAGGGCTGCATACCCCTGACAAGGACCATTTAGCGCATTAAATTCCCCTGGAAATAAGATGGCTAAACCTCTCCCAAAATCCGCCATGAATTCAAAAGTATAAAGGTCACTAGTCGCTGGCCGTATCGTATCTAAATCGAAATAGTGAAACCCTCCGATCGTGTCTACTTGATCTAATAAACAGGAAAAGTTGGTTGGAAGAAAACTTGCATCATTAGCAGATAGATCTCCTTCTAAGAATTGGATCGGTTGCTCTACAGTAATAGAGCTGACTGCTGCTGGACATTCCGAGACAGGATCGGTATTATCAACAATCTCGATTCTACCCATAGTGGAAAGCCCTCCGGCTATCGAACTGACTACTACCATTAAGGTTTCTCCCGCATATTCTCCAGTTACCGTATTACCAATGGGGATGCCATCAGGGTCCAATACATTGACTAGGTAATCCGTGTCTATACAGGGATAAGTTCCTTCTAGAATCATATCCGGTACAATCACTGAAGCGCAATCAGGTCCAAGTGGAACTTGTACTTTGAAATTGGCGCCTAAAGAAGGTACGCCTAAAACCTCAACCTTACGGCTAATCGTATACATACAACCGGAATCGCTGGGATCTTCCGAGCTAGCCATTCCAGCATCAAATGTATAGCTGACCTCGTGGGTACCTGGACCCAATTCAAAAGGATCGAATGTATTTTGTAAGTCTCCATTTATTCTGAATTCACCATTCCCGACGGCTCCGTTCAGATCGACCTCCAATAGTGTAGGTAGGCTGGTTACACAATATTCATCTAAAAGATTTACAAATTGAGGATCGGGATAGCTACAGCTAGCTTCTGCTTTGAGCTCGCTATCAATCCCATTGTTTACTACAACTGAAAAACCGATCCCTTCGATATGGCGGACCGCTAGCTGATACAGGCCGTCACTTACTTCAGGGATTATGAGTCCATCTGCAATTGGTGTAGGGGCCTCCGGTGGAGCTGGACTGTCATCAGTATAAAGGCCGTTAACATCAGTAATAGTCCAAATTTGGTTGCTTGGGCCAGTAATACTGATGATAGTACTGAATTGGCCATCTGAGGACGTAGTTGCATTGTTAAGGCAAGTGCAAGGTTCAGGGTTCGCAGCATCATTGCCTAGATAAATGCTAGGCATGAAGGTGGTTTCTGCTTGGACAAAGTGCGGGAAGAGCCAAAAAGCAAGCAGCAGAATGACTAACCACGCTTCTATGTACGAGAATCGAATGGATAAAAAAGATCGCTTATCAGCGGCATAGGACTTCCTCGTGGTACGAATGTACCACCAATACACGAAAAGCTGTCTCATAGCAAAACGAGTTTAGGGTCAAATTGACCTTCGGGTTATCGGAATGAATTAGGGCATAGCCCAAACTGGTTGTTCTAAAAAGTGTTCTGGAAAGAAGAAACTGGAAAAGCTAACTGGCTAAGAATGTTTTGGAACAAATACACTGGCCTAGTTCCAAAAATGGGGCCAATTTTCAATTTTGCTTAGGAAGTAATATCAGGAATGTTAGGGCTTTGAATCTTTTTCGCTGTTTTATTTAACTGATATACAGTTTGTTATGTTGGTGTTTAAATATTAAATAAAAATAAAATATTTTTCATCGATTCGGTTTTTTGCATTAGGTAATAATGTGAGGAAGGAATCGAGGTAAGGAGTTTTTTGGATATACGCTGAAATAGCTGTCAAGAAGGAACACAAGGAACATCTTGAAACTTTAGATATTCCTGAATAAAGGCTAAATTAGCGCCGTTTTTTGAGAAGCCTTGCCGGGAACTAAATCGTAATCTCGGGTGTAGTTTCTATAATCGTTTGAAAATTTAATGAGCAATGATAAATATTACTTTCCCTGATGGCAATGTTCGTCAATACGAAGCTGGTGCATCAGCATTGGATATTGCCAAGTCAATTAGCCACGGACTGGCCAAAAATGTGCTGTCCGCAAGAGTCAACGGAGAGGTTTGGGATTCGACCCGTCCAATTGAGACCGATGCGAAGCTGGAGCTGTTGACCTGGAGAGATGAAGATGGGAAGTCAACATTTTGGCATTCATCAGCTCACTTAATGGCAGAAGCCTTGGAGGCACTTTATCCGGGGACTAAGTTCGGGATTGGACCGGCTATAGAAAATGGCTTCTATTACGATATAGATCTAGGTGATCGCGTGCTATCGACAGAAGATTTCAAGAAGATTGAAGATAAAATGTTGGAACTAGCTCGGCAGAAGAATGATTTCGAACGACGAGAAATTTCCAAGGCAGATGCAATGGCCTACTTCGAAGAAAAGGGTGATGAATACAAGTTGGAATTATTGGAAGGACTGAATGATGGGGAGATTACTTTCTACCAACAAGGCGCTTTTACGGATCTTTGCCGAGGGCCTCATATTCCCAACACAGAGAAGATCAAGGCGATTAAGTTGATGAAGGTGGGAGGAGCTTACTGGAGAGGAGATGAAAGTAGAAAGCAGTTGACTCGCGTTTACGGTATCACTTTTCCAAAGCAAAAAGAACTAACAGAATATTTGCACCTACTGGAGGAGGCCAAGAAAAGGGATCACAGAAAACTAGGGGCTGAGCTAGAGCTCTTTATGTTTTCGGACCGCGTAGGGCAAGGCCTACCGATTTGGCTGCCCAAGGGTAATGCATTACGAGATCGCTTAATGGGCTTTTTGAAAACAGAGCAGGAAAAGCGTGGCTATAAGCTGGTTTCTACGCCTCATATTGGTAAGAAAGATTTGTATGTCACTTCTGGCCATTACGAGAAGTATGGAGAAGATAGCTTCCAGCCCATTCATACCCCCCGCGAAGGGGAGGAGTTCTTGTTGAAACCCATGAATTGCCCTCACCACTGTGAAATTTATGCGCATAAACCACATTCCTACAAGGATCTACCGTTGCGCATAGCGGAATTCGGTACGGTTTATCGGTATGAGCAAAGTGGGGAACTACATGGCCTTTCGCGCGTAAGAGGATTCACGCAGGATGATGCACACATCTTCTGTACCTCTGACCAATTAAAGGATGAATTCCTCAATGTACTTGATTTGACGAAACTGGTCATGAATAAGATGGGATTTGAAAAGGTGACGGCTCAAATTTCACTGCGTGACCCAGAAAATCCAGATAAGTACATAGGTTCCAAGGAAAACTGGGAAAAGGCGGAGCAGGCCATTATCGATGCTACCAAGGAAGTTGATCTAGAAACGATCACTGAATATGGAGAGGCAGCATTTTATGGCCCAAAACTGGACTTCATGGTTAAGGATGCCTTAGGTCGTTCCTGGCAGCTGGGTACTATCCAAGTGGATTACAATCTTCCTGAACGTTTTGAGTTAGAGTATATCGGAGCAGACAATCAAGCCCATCGTCCAATAATGATCCACCGGGCACCTTTTGGGTCAATGGAGCGCTTCATGAGTATTCTTATAGAACACACTGGCGGTAAGTTTCCCCTTTGGTTAACGCCTGAACAGTTTGCGATACTTCCTATTAGTGATAGGTTTAACGACTATGCTGTTGAGGTGGAGCGAGCTTTAACGAACCACGGCATAACGGGTGTTATTGATAATCGAAGTGAGAAAATAGGCCGTAAGATTCGTGATACGGAAGTGAAGAAAATTCCATTCATGTTGATTATTGGCGAAAAAGAAGCAGAGGCAAAGACGGTGTCAGTCAGAAGACAAGGAGAAGGAGATAAAGGAAGCATGACCATTGAAGAGTTCGCCGCTCACTTCAAGTCTTTGCTATAGATTAGAAGTAATACATTAGGCTATAAATCTCGTGCGCCAAATCCTACCAAGGTACAAAGGCTAGTTAGGATTTGGCGCAATTCTTTTTTACGCCATTAAGAAGTGATTTGATCGCCTTCATTTTAACACTTCGGTTCAAAAAGGGAGGGATTTTTTCTACACTAAGTGTGAAAAAAGGATACTAAATGTTTGGATTTCTAGAAAAAACATATTTTTGAAAACTTTTATCTGTTTTAGTATGTGGACAGTGTTAAAGTTTCACTAAAGCCTTGCGGTAGAGCTTGAAATATTGGCAATAAAACCTTAATTTGCCAGTGTATTTCCCAAAAATATGTTTTCAAAACCGATTTATCATCCCGTAATACCGGATTTAATGAAGCAAGCTCTACTATCTATCATTTTTTTACTTTCAATCTCTGCAATAGCTACAGCGCAAAAAACCAACCCTCAACTTGCCCTAAATTCTTCCTCTAAAAAGATTGAAATCAAGGTTTTTCCAAATCCAGTTACCAATCATTTCAGCATAAATAATCAGAAAGAAGTCAAGGAGATTATTGTGTTCAATATGGTGGGAAGAGCCATGAAGCGCTACAATTATACAGCTGGAGAAAAGTACTTTGTAGGAGACCTGCCCAAAGGAATGTATCTCATTCAGTTTTTAGGGACTAAGAGCAAAATAATTACAACTCAGCGCGTGAGTAAGCGCTAATTCCCAGTATTAACAAGTTTGGTTAGCACAATTTATACCTAATGTTAGGTATGGAAATGCTAAAATATGGTATTGCAAGAGCTATGCAGTAAGGCTATTTTTGCACTTAAGTAGATTTTGTCTAAATAAAAATAGTCACTACAGCAGGATATGCATCACAATACTAGATCTTCGAATGAGTTAGAGCCAGGCAGTTCAGTACGTTTGCCTTTTCCGCTACAGATCGTGCAGCATAAGAATGTTAAGAAGAAGTGTTGCAAGAAATACAAGAAAGGAAAACGCTGTAAGCGTTGTCCAGGTAGGTAAGCATTGTACTGTCGAGGGTCTTAAGATTGACAGTCGTCACATAGTCCGTTCATCACCAAATGGGTGGTATTTATTTTAAATCCCTTCGGAGCCGTTACCGTCGGCGCTTCCACTTCATCTATACAATAGGTTTTACCACAATCATCACAGTGAAAATGTGCGTGAGTATCATGATGTGCATGCTCCGTACAAGCATCCGCACATAAAGCATATTTGGGCGTATGTGTCCCATCAATTGCTTTATGTATAATTCCTTTCTGCTCAAAAGTTTTTAATGTCCGATAAACCGTAATTCGGTCCACTCGTTCGAACTGTTTGACCAGGGAGGTCTCGATATGTTGTTGCGAAACAGCTATATTACTATCCAGAAATACTTCCAGAATTCCCTGCCTCATAACTGTTTTTCGCAGACCATTATCTGCAAGAATACCAAGCGCTTTATTCATGTTATCTATTTCCTTGAATTATGCACAAATTATAACATCTCCGGCTAAATGTCTACCCTGAGCCCAAAAAGGTGAAGATGTTGATACTACTCAGCGAAACTCCTGCCACTCATTCTTTATAGACTTCTGTTAATATAACCTATTTTCCTTGCAAGAAGTTCGGAATATTATCTCCCCAATATTTATGCTATACAGTCTTACAGAAGTTCAGAAGACTTGCCTTTGGAGGGGGGACGGTGTCACTGACCAAGCTTGGGCATATTAGAGTCTAGACTAGGGCAATGCTTCTATGATATGGATACTTTCACTAATAGTAAAATAGCCCAAGTAGCACATGACTACTTGGGCTAAGCAAGCTTTATTTGGTTACTGATCTTTGCGCTTATCTTCTACGAGAAGTAAAGATTCTAGAAACGGGCCATTCCATCTGGTAAAAGGGAACGATGAACTTCCCAGGCTTTCCTACTTTTTTACCTTTTTCGTTGAAGGTCTTGATAGTCATGGCAATTACATCCTTTCTAACATCCATTTCTAGCAATAAGAAAGGCTTTCCTACTCCATAATCGATCTTAGCTCTAGAAATACCTTCATGAGTCCTCAACGTAAAATCTTTATTAAAGGGAGCTGCTCCTTCAGCAATGTGCTGATAGTTACAATTGATCTGGAAATTTTTTGGTTTTTCATCAGGAGACAACCTAGAATGAAAGACAATAAAGGTACCATCGTCAAAAAAACGAAAGTACGTTTTCACGTCTTTACGGCCATCTGGTGAAAGAGAAGCTGAAAGCTCATAGACACCATCGATTCGAAGTTTTCCAGGTTCCTCTGGTAGTTGGTACTTTTCGCCTAAGGTTTGGGCAGAAGTAGCTAGGGCAAGAAATAGCATAGCAATGCTAAGCACAGTGACTTTGTACATAATCAATGATTGGGATGAATAAATAATTGACTAGACGTACCACTGAGCATTCAAAGTGCAAATCACGATTTTAGGTGTTCTCATAGATTTCCCATCTGTCCTTATCAGTGGAAAAACAGTTTGACTCAAAGTGCTTGTAAGTACGTCGTATTAGAATTTTAGTTCTTAGACAAATTTTGTGTTTCGAGACACTCCAAAATGAAATTCAACACTTCACTGACAGTAATCGTCAGTGCTGCTTATCATCTCATTTTATGCTTGTCCACGAGATTTGTCTAAGAAAGAGAATTTTTACCGGGGATGGGGAGCTGGGGAAGAATGGGGTCAAGTTTTATATTTCTCTGACCGCAAGAATTGTCAGAGCAGCAGTTTTATAAAACTCACTAATACAACGCACTTAAAGCTCAGAAAATTTCATAGGTATAAAAAAACTGTTCCAAAAGGCCCATGTCGCGGGGGAAGCGTGTTCATCAGATGGTGATCCGCAATCCAATGGAGATATGTGTCAAATCAATGGGTTGGCTATCCACACTACCTTTGAATCCCTTAAAATAGCGAGCCGAACCTTGAACTGAGATGTTGTCCGTAAATTGATAATAGGGGGCCACCGTCAATCCTACCTGTGGACTTACATCATTGAAGGCATTTCCTGAGCCTCCATTAAAACTATTGTTATACTTGATAAAGGCCGCTCCTCCTCCGATCATGATCGGCAGCTTAAACTCTTCTGTTATATCCACTACGTAACCAATGGAACCATGAAGGGAAGCTCCGTTTTCAAAGTTTCCTTCCTTGAAGGTACTTGATAAGGCCGATGCAAACTGTAGTTGCCCAATAATGTTCTGGTACTGTAGATCACCAAAAACGCTGACTAAGCTACCAGCATCCTCGGAGTTTCCGTAGGTCACATTCGGTGCAATTCCATAAGAAGCACCCAAAGAGAGTTTTAGGTCATTGTCTTGTCCTTGAACATTTACGACACTGAGTACAAGAGCGAGAATGAATAAAGTGGCCTGGATAAATCCGCGTTGAAGAAAATTTTTGCTGTGTTTCATCTTGTATCTTTTACAGGTGTGAGAAAATGAGTGGCCTGCTTCTGATATCATGCGCTAATGGGGGAACATAACATGTGTGAAGGAAGCTCGATTCTTGTCCTTACAAGTCTACGGGCTTTATCTGCACAAGGAAAATTTGGATGGTGGACAAAAGGGGGACAGGGGGAGATTTTGTTATGTGGATAGGTAGATTGGTGAAAAACAGCAACCTTTGCGAGGGGAAAGGTCGGGCCCAAGAAAGAAGTAATAAGTGGGAACGGAGTGCTTTATACCTTGTGTGAAAAAAGAAAGGCCCTGCAAAATTGCAGAGCCTTTGCGCCCCCTCAAGGACTTGAACCTTGGACCTACGGATTAACAGTCCGCCGCTCTAACCAGCTGAGCTAAGGAGGCTAGTTTTATGTCTTGTGTGCTCCTTTCTTAAAAGAGCGGTGCAAATCTACTACTTTAGAAATAAAAGTGCAATATTTGCGAAAATTTTTTTAAATAATAATATCCATGAGTTTATTAACCGTTGGTACTGTTGCATTTGACGATGTTCAAACCCCATTTGGGCGAGCCGAGAAAATCGTCGGTGGTGCTGCTACTTATATCGCACTTTCCGCCTCTTATTACACGGATGATATCAAAATAGTTTCCGTGGTAGGAGATGATTTTCCAAAAGAGACCTTGTCCATGATGGAAAACCGGGGAATTGACCTCGAAGGTTTGCAAATTAAAGAGGGAGAGAAGTCCTTTTTCTGGGCTGGGAAGTACCATGATAACATGAATGAGCGGGATACTTTGGATACCCAATTGAATGTTTTGGCGGACTTTGACCCGGTGCTCCCCAAGTCTTACCAACAAGCAGATTATCTGATGTTGGGTAACTTAACGCCTTCCATTCAGAAGCAGGTAATCGAGCAAATGGCTAAACGTCCCAAGTTGGTTGGTATGGATACCATGAACTTTTGGATGGACACTGCTATGGAAAGCTTGGTGGACGTGCTGAAACTTGTAGATGTGCTGCTCATTAATGATGAGGAAGCTCGGCAACTGTCAGGAGAATATTCTCTAGTCAAAGCAGCTGCGCTAATTCACAAGATGGGACCTAAGATAATTGTAGTAAAGAAAGGAGAACACGGAGCCCTATTATTCCAAGGGGATCAGGTCTTTTTTGCGCCTGCCTTGCCTTTAGCGGAAGTCTTCGATCCAACGGGTGCAGGAGACACCTTTGCAGGAGGATTTATGGGGTATATGGCTTCTACCGATGATTTGTCATTCGAGAACATGAAGCGCGCGGTTATTTATGGCTCCGCAATGGCTTCTTTTTGTGTAGAAAAGTTTGGCATCGAGCGTATAACAGAACTGTCAGAGGATGAGATTACAGAGCGCATCGTTCGCTTTGTACAGCTGGTCAACTTTGACGCTAAACTTAAAGTATAACAGCTTCTAAGATCTCCGTTTGTCTCAAATTTTGGGACAAACGGAGGTACTTGATTTAAGCAGGGTCCTATCCCTTTATCCATTTTTTCTGGACGCTTCCCCATCGGTACTGGTATTAAACTCAATGATTTAGACCAAAGCCGGTCAAGAGATAAACACAGGATAGACTATTCTTTATTCGCCAACTGCCCACAGGCAGCATCTATATCCTTACCTCGACTTCTGCGAACGGTTACCATGATCTCATTTCTTCGGAGATGTCTCGCAAAATCATCGATCTTGTGCTCGGCTGATTTGAGGAACGGCGCGCCATCAATTGGATTATACTCAATGATGTTAACGCGTACTGGGAACGACCGGCAAAGCTTGACTAAGTTGGCAGCGTCCTCCAGGCTGTCATTAAAGTTTTGGAAAGTAATATACTCGTAGCTGATTCTATTTCTGGTTTTTCGGTAGAAGTATCTCAGGGATTCCATCAAAGCAGCAAGATTATTCTGCTCATTGATGGGCATGATCTGATCTCGTTTCTGATCATCTGCGGCATGCAAGGAGAGCGCAAGATTAAACTTAACCTCATCATCTGCCAATTTCTTGATCATTTTGGCAATCCCTGCTGTACTTACCGTAATCCTTTTTGGGGACATATTTAGACCATCAGGAGAAGTAATCAACTCGACGCTTTCCATTACATTTCGGTAGGCCAGCAAGGGTTCACCCATTCCCATATACACGATATTGGTCAACGGGTGATCAAATTGTTCCAAGGATTGTTGATTGACAGCCACCACTTGATCGTAAATCTCTCCTGCGTCTAGATTACGATGGCGTTTCATCTGACCCGTTGCACAGAATTTACAAGTAAGACTACAACCTACTTGGGAGGAAACACAAACTGTATATCTGCGATCCATAGGAACGGGGATCAGCACAGATTCAATTAAGTGACCATCATGCAGGCGAAACCGAGATTTGATCGTTCCGTCCATGCTCTTCTGCACTTTATCAATGGTGATCGTGTTTATGCTGAAATGGTCGACTAGATTTTCCCTGAGCTTTTTCGGTAAATTCGTCATTTCTTCAAAAGAACCAACGCCTTTTTTCCAAAGCCACTCATGAATTTGTTTTGCCCTGAACTTTGGTTCTCCCATGCCTGTCAGCGTATTCTGCAAAGCTGGTAAATCCAATAATCTAATGTCTTTCTTCTCTATCCCTGTCTTCATACTGCAAAGATAAGCTATTCTCTGCCAATATGGACTACTCTCTACAGGTCCGTAAGGGAATTCATAGGCTTACACGATGATTACTCACTTCATCGGAATTTCTTGACATTGCTGCTTTAGCCACTGTATCTCTTCCAGGTCAAGGTGGGGAGAGAGCTGTTCCAATACCTTCTGATGGTAGCTATTGAGCCACTGTATCTCTAAAGGTTCTAGCAGTTCTAAGTCGATGAGCTGCTGATCAATTGGGAAAAGCGTCAAAGCTTCAAAGGCTAGAAAATCTTTTGCTTTTTTATTTTTAGAGGGGATGCAAAGCATTAGATTCTCAATACGAATCCCGTAACTGCCCTCCAAGTAATAGCCAGGCTCATTTGAAGTTAACATTCCTGCTTCAAAGGCGGTACTCCCCCGTGCTGTGGTGGTCGTCGTGGCAAAGCCTTGAGGCGGTTCATGTACATTCAAGAAAAAACCGACGCCATGACCGGTTCCATGACCGTAGTTTAGTCCCGCTCGCCATAGAAACTGCCTGGCCAAAGCATCCAACTGAACACCGGTAGTTCCCTTTGGAAATTCTATGTTAGAAAGTGCGATATGCCCCTTCAACACAAGCGTAAAATGGCGTTTTTGTGCTGCTGTGGGTGTTCCAAGAGTAGTCGTTCTAGTAATATCTGTAGTACCTTGTAGATACTGACCGCCCGAGTCCAATAGTAAAATCCCTTCTGCTGTAATAGTGGCGCAATTACCTTTTTCAGCATGATAGTGGATAATAGCTCCATTGCCTTTATATCCCACAATGGCTGGAAAACTTTCTCCATAATAACTTCCTTCTGCCTGTCGAAACTGATCCAGTTTTTTTCGAACCTCCACTTCCGTCGTAGAATTGCTTTGAAGGTGTTGTATCAACCAACGGTATAACTTCGTCAAGGCAACACCATCTTTGATCATTGCCCTTCGGATCAGGTTGACCTCCGTATCGTTTTTGATCGCTTTAAATCGACGGGAAAAATTTGGACCCAGCAGACGTTTACGGTTGGGGATAGCCTCAAACAAACCAATACTAACCGTATTTTGGTCACAAAGCACATTCTGTTTGGAACCTAATCCAGCTAGAAAGGGAACAATTTCTTCGTATGGTTTCAGGAGGATTCCATCTACCTGTAGCTTTTCTTGCAGGTCTGAAGGAATCTTTTTTGTATCCACGAATAAGTAAGAAAGGATATGCCCCACCATCAAATAAGAGATACAAACAGGATTATAGGCCACATCGCCTGAGCGAATATTCAATATCCATGCTATATCATCAAGCGTACTAACCAATTGAAAGCCAGCATTTCTTTTCTTCAACTCCTGGGCAATTCGATTTAATTTCTGTAGCCGAGTTTCTCCTGCTACTTCAGGTGCAAGTTCAAATACTTTGCTCGTGGGCAGTGGGGGCCTGTTTCCTTGCCAGATTTCATCTTCCAGCTGTAGATCGGATTCAATTTTGATTCGCTTAGTTCTAAAGACCGTCTTCATGTACTCCACCTGTCCGATGGTAAAGAGGCGGCCATTGATGCCAACTACAGACTTTTCCGGTAGCTGCTCTGCAAGCCATGGAATGTGTTCCGGAGCATGTGGAATCACCTGCTTACACAGAGAAATGCCACTACCTTTAAGTTCTGCTTCAGCTTGTAGAAAGTAACGGGAATCTGTCCAAAGTCCTGCTTGGTCAGAAGTTACTACTAAAATACCTGCCGATCCCGTGAACCCACTGAAGTGGGCACGTGTTTTCCAATAGGCGGCCACGTATTCACTTTGGTGCGGGTCAGCACTAGGGATTAAATAGGCAGCAAGACCTCTTTTTTTCATAGCGTCCTGCAAAGCCTCAATGAGCGCTTTTTTTTCATTTGCCATAAGCTATCTGTTCTTTGATCTGCGGATGAAAAAGCTTTTATAATAGTAAAAATATATTATAAAAAGGTGAATATGTTTTGTTTCTAATAGCTTTTGTGGCTTCCCTTTTCTTTAAAAAAGGCTTATATTGCGAATAAGCAAATCTGAGAAAATGGGCTAAATCATAAGGTCGTTGAAATTAATAAATTGCAATTAAAAAATTGTAACAGGGGTTGAGAGATTCCGTTATAGTATTTAAACCGGAGTAAGATGCTAAGGCAAACATTGAGCCAAAAAATGCTGCAGAAGTTATCTCCGCAACAGATTCAATTGATGAAACTGTTGCAGGTGCCTACTGTAGCTTTAGAGCAGCGGATCAAAGAGGAGTTGGAGGCTAATCCTGCCTTAGACGAAGGGGTAAGCGAAGAAAACTCAGAATTTGAGCAACAAGAAGATTCCGCGCTAAGTGCGACAGAAGAACAGGGAGAGGACGAATATCAAGATGAATCGTACGATTTCGATGAGTATATCAATGACTACATTGAGGATGATCCGGCGTCGTATAAGCTGAGGAGTGATAACAGCTATACTGATGAGGAAGAGAAGACTATTCCCATTGCAGTGGAAGATTCTTTCCATGATTACTTAGAGCAACAACTTGGCCTTTTGGCTATGAAGGATGAGAAAGAAGAGGTCATCGCCCAACAAATTATTGGGAGTATCGATGATGATGGATATCTACGAAGAGAGCCCATCGCCATTCTAGATGATCTGATGTTTTCTCAGAATATTTTTGCCGAAGAATCAGAAGTGCTTGATGTCTTGAAGAAAATCCAGCGCTTTGATCCACCAGGAATTGGAGCAAGGGATTTGCAAGAATGCCTGAAAATTCAATTGCAGCTCAAATTGGAACGGCAGGAGCTATTAGATGATGATCAGGTCAAGTGGTTGAAGTATGGCGTTCGGATTATTACGAAATATTTTGATGAGTTTACTAAAAAGCACTACGAGAAGCTTATTCGTCAACTTAATGTTACGGAGGCGCAATTGAAGAATGCAATTGATGAAATTTTAAAGTGTAATCCCAAGCCAGCCAGTGGTTATTCCAGCAGTTCCAATCGAAGTGGTGCTCAATATATTGTACCTGATTTTATCATAGTAAATCGGGATGGAGAGCTAGAGTTGTCCTTAAATAGTAAAAATGCACCTGATCTTCGGATCAATGATCAATACCGTGATATGCTCAAAGCCTATAAGGTGAATACCAAGGGCCGCAGAGCTAACCGTAAAGAGAAAGAAGCGGTGATGTTCATTAAACAAAAGATAGATTCCGCTCGCTGGTTTATTGATGCTATTCGGCAGCGCCAACAAACCATGTATAACACGATGTACGCAATTATGCAGTACCAGTATGACTTCTTTCTGTCAGGGGACCAGAAAAAATTGCGCCCCATGATCTTGAAAGACATTGCTGATATTACAGGTTTAGATATTTCCACAATTTCACGGGTGGCTAATAGTAAGTTTGTACAGACAGAGTTTGGAACTAAGCGGCTGAAAGACTTTTTCTCGGAATCTCTGTCTACGACAGAAGGTGAGGAGGTTTCTACTTTGGAGGTTAAGAAGATATTGAGGGAAGTCATTGATGTAGAAAATAAACGAAAGCCTTTATCGGACGAGAAGCTTAAAAATATCTTGCAAGAAAAGGGCTACAATATTGCACGCCGAACTGTTGCAAAATATCGAGAACAATTGGGCATACCTGTAGCTCGCCTGCGCAAAGAATTATAATCTAATACTGTGAATGAATGCCTCACAACTTGTGAAGCATTCACCCTTACTTTTTTCCACTAGAATGGCTGTGTGACCTCCTTCAAGACCTTGGACCCCCAAGGGCAGTATCGCTCAATGGCAAGATAGTCTTCTAAGTGATCTTCGACATACTGAGGGTTACCATCACATAATTCGATGGAAGCATCAGCTACTACCCAGTCATCAGGAAGGAAATACCAGCTCCAGTTCTGGTTAATGGCACAGTTACCTTCAATTCTGGCAATCTTTCCATTAATGTGTTGTCCGCGCTGTTCTAGTGGTAGGTTCAGTTGGGCTTCTACGGCAGCAATAACATCTGCCTTATTGGTCCAAGCGTGAAAAGTGGCACCACTGTCATTTTGAAACTCAAAAAATCGAGTTCCTGCGGGGATTTCGACATCACAAATTGCATTGTCATCATCGTCTTTTTTGCAGGCAGCAAAAAAGATGCAAAGGCATAGACCTAAAATGGTCAGGTGATTGATTTTCATAATGGTTTCTTTAAAATTTATGATAAAAACAGTCTTTACAAAGTAGAACTGTATGATGCTATGGAAAAGCACCATGCATTCCAATCATACCAAGTTGATTAAGGGTTGACGGACTAGCGTCTTGTGGCGAGTATGAGGGTAGGTAAATATGGGAAAAACCAGGATTAAAACCGCTGTCTCCCACTTTGTATATGCATAAACACTCTATACCTACCAAACAGTTGGGTCCAGTAGAAGAATTTTAGGAAATTTTAACACTATTTAGAAGCTGTTTGAGTTTAGCTTCTTAAGAGCCAAAACCAATTTCATCTAGGAAAATCACCCCTTTGGGGGTCTGGTCAAAAACAAAATTAACTTGCTCTATAGCATTAAAATTGAAGGATTCTGCAGCCTCAAAAGCACGCCAGGGAATAGCGAAGCTTTCGGTAGTAACTTCCCAACTATTTGAGAATTGCTGCTTGTCTAGCTTTTTGCTTTTGGTATACTGAACCTTCAACCTGGGGGCAAGAGCCTTGTGTTGACTTAATACTAACTGAGCGTTTTGGCCACTGGTGTCTTGCAACACGATGGTAATATCCAGGTCTGGATCTTCGCCCTTAAACTTTGGGAGGATATTCGGGTCTCCTGCCGCCGCAGTGAAGAGTAGCTCTGTGCTTCCCTTTGAAAAGGAGTCTGGAAAATGAAGCTGGTATTGAGTCAATGAATCCAGTCGAAGACTATCTCCATAATCCCAGCCAAGTACTACGGCATTATTGCCTTGAATTAAATTGTTCCGGTATTTCAGCTGTTCTTCTCTCCAAATTTTGGGCAAAATGGCTTTGGTAAGAATACCTTTGGGTTCTCGAGCAATATCTATGTCCTCTTCGAAATTAGCCAAGATTGTAGCATGCGAATCTTTATAATGGCCTAGGTAAATTCCAACTGGCAACCAATCATTCGCATGACCAGTATGTTTGAATAAGGAGCGATAAGTCTTCGCTTTTGGACCTGCTCCAACGGCAAGCTGGGCGAAGGCACTAATAAAAACTTTGGCGACCTTCTCCTGGTGTTCTCGGGAAATTATCGGATGGGTATTCAGCAGCCAACTATATGGAGCGCCAAAATCGGTTCGATCCCAAGTGCTATTGAATTGACCGTGATTAGCTCCATGAACGTAAATCCCGGCCTTTAACCAATTTTCAAGTGTATCATTTTGCGAGACACGTTGATATTGACGAAGACCAAAGAAGCCACTTTCATCCGCATCGTAAGATCCCTGTAATGAAAGAAAGTGTACATTTTCCAGTTCCATTTGCCTGTCGTACCGATAATCAGTTGGGGCGATCGCTACCACTCCCCTGATACCGTAACCAAAGTTGAAGGTTTCCTTGGCATTATCAGGAAACCGAGGAAGCTCATTGAATGCCGCTGCTATAGAAACGGCTTCCCCCCCCCGAGAGTGACCGATCAGTATGACGCGATTCAGGTCAGCTTTTTGGTACAATTCATGATTAGCGTCTCTACTCCAAATGGACCATTGTTCAAGGTGTTTCAGTAAAAGCCATGCCCGAGTTGGCATCTCTTTCCCCCGAAAATCACCAGACCAAGTCCCGTTTAGGAAATTTTCATCAACAGAGACGGCAATCATACCTTGGCTGGCTAACAACTCCCCTAGATAGGCATATCCTTCATCTGAATAATCTTCCATGGCATGATTACCATGAACCATTAAGACTAAGGGGGCAGGGCTATTGCGTTCTGGTAGAAAAACTCTTCCGTTCAGCGGGAAACTATCCACGCCAAACCCCCAATATTTTTCTCTCCACTTTTTCTTCTTCCCCTTCCAATCGGGCAGCAAATTTTTGGCATCTACCGATGAAGTCTTGTACCGTACGGCAGTACTAAAAGCGACTCTTTTGCGATCATTCCCGCTGCCATAAGTGAATTCTTGGTACGCGAAATCACCAGGGAGTGATGGATCTACCACTCCTTGTTCCATTAGTGATGGACTCGGGCTAAGCCGCTCGAAGGACAGCGGAAAGGAGGGTTTCCCTTCTGATTGAACCCAGGAAAGTCCCCAAACAATGGCAGTGGTTCCTAGTACCAAACCCAGCCAGGCCCAGTTGCTTTTTGGTCTTGACCGCTTGGGATGCAATAGTATAGCCAGGCTGCCCCCCAATAGGATACTCAAACCCATTAGGATCCAGATGGCAGGTTGATAAACTTGACTGGGCCAACGAAACGGCATTAAACGGAAGTAGAGTAAAGCAATCAGGGCTCCTCCAATAGCCACAATGATCTGCTTCGAGCTAGCATCTAAAAGCTTTAGTAGCACGCCAAGTAAGAAGGTACTTGCAAAGTAAATGCCAATACCACTAAGGACGCCACCTATTAATAGAACAATAGGGGAGAGCCAAAAGAAGCGCGAAAGAAATCCGGCTGTACCGGAGACCAATGCAACTAAAGAGATCAATCCTATTATGCCCCCAAACCAAAAGTTGGGGCTTTTTGAATCAGGTTGTGGAGGTTGGGCATTGGTCCAGACTTCTTTTAGCCATGGTTGAATCATGTTAGCTTAGGTTTAGTTAGGTGCTTGTAAAGGAAATCACATACAGGACTAAAAGACTTATGGGTTACTGAGAAATTGCTCAGCGATTCTAAAGGGTAAATTGTTAAGTCTCGCGCTACTTAGGTTAACCAAAGTGACTACGACTAGCTCTTCTTCTGGAAATATAAGAAGATAACTCGTTCCTCCTACAGATCCGCCACTATGCCCAAACCATTTACGCCCTTTTTTATCTTCGCCACTACGCCACCCCAAGCCATAATTGACATTTTTCCCCGCTTTGGTCTTTTGTGCCGTCACCAACATTTCCAAACTACCTTTTGCTAGGTAGTCTCCATAGATATGTCCGTGAGCAAAACGGATAAGATCTTCTGAAGTGGACAGAAAACCGCCGCCGGCCCATTTATAACTATTGTCGACGTATGGAGCTTCTTTGATCTCATTGTTGTTGACCAAGTAAAAGTGGACTCGATTTTCCTGCTCCCGATCAGCATGGTCCGGGAAGGTATTGGACAGTTTGAGCGGATCAAAAACGGCGGACTGCATAAAGGATAGAAAATCTTCCTCGGCAGCATGTTCAATGGCTGCGCTGATTAAATTCCAACCATAGCTGCTATAGGCATATTGCGTCCCTGGTTCGTTGATCAGAGGATCATCTTTAAAAATATCAAGCCCCTCTCCCACTGTTTCGTATTTTTTTTGACTCATGAATTCTAAGCCACGATAATGGCGAATTCCGGCCAAGTGCCCGGCCAATTGGCGCAGACTGACCGGGTATTTCTTTTTGGGAAATGCTGGGACATAGGTTTGGATGGGGGCATCAAGGTCTATCTTTTTGGCTTCTACTAGTTTGATCAAGGCCGCAGCAGTAAGGGGTTTAGAAATACTTCCGATACGAAAGAGACTTGAAGCAGGGTTGACTGCTTCTTGGGCTGAAACATCGGCATAGCCAAAGCCCTCGGACCAAATGACCTTCCCTTTTTGAGCAACGGTCACCGCTACACCTGGAAATAAGTTTTCTTTGCTGGTTTTTTGAACTAGAGAACGTGATTGCTTGATGGCGGTTGTCCGCTTTTGTGCAAATATCACAAAGGGAAAGCTAAGGCACAGAAGAACAATAATGTGTTTTTTCATGTCCGGCAATTTTTCTTTTTTGAGAAAAGAATTGATGTGGTTAATACCGGAATTTAGAGAATTCTTCATAAAATCGGGCAAGAACATCATTCTATTCACCAGTCTATGGAATTTGACTATACCTATTGGGAACCGTTTTCTCCAGCGGAGGTAGCTCAGCTATTTTCAGACTTCCCCACTTCTTGGTGTATTGCAGGAGGCTGGGGGTTGGATCTGTTTATAGGAAATATTTCTCGTGAACATGCTGATATTGATCTAGTGGTATTTAGGAAAGACCAGCATTTGTTATTCGACGTCCTAAGAGGTTTTGAAATATTTGTGGTTGATCCTCCTGGCACTCTTCGTCCCTGGTCTATTGTCGAATATTTATCGCCCCCACTCTACAATATCTGGGTCCGTACAGAATCCCAAGGGCCTTGGAAAATCCAGGTGATGTTGCAGGATCAACATAAGCAAGAATGGTTATTTAGGAGAGATCATTCGATATCTGGAGCAGTCGGAGATATGATTATTCAATCGGAGAATGGAATTCCATTGTTACACCCGATTATTCAACTATTGTATAAGGCCAAAGACATTAGGAGAAAGGATCAACACGACTTCCAAAAGGTCCTGCCCTATCTTCAAGCGGAACAAAAGATTTGGCTCCGCGAAAAAATAGGACAGGTCTATGGCCAAGAGCACGATTGGCTCCCGCAATTACTAGTCACCTAAGGCAAATGCTACATAAGCGTCTCCTGAAGGGAGGCCTAGTTTTCCGCCTCCACAAGCAATCACGATATATTGTTTTCCATCTACTGCGTAAACAGCAGGCGTAGCAAAGCCAGCTGCCGGTAATGCTGCTTCCCACAGAATATCTCCATTTTCTTGCGAAAATGCCCTGATTTTGTTGTCCATTGTGGCGGCGATAAAAATCAAACCGCCGGCTGTTACCACTGGGCCACCGTAATTTTCAGTGCCTGTAGGATCCATTCCCGCGGCTTCTAGCTCTTCATGAGACCCCAAGGTTACTTTCCAGGCGATCTCTCCTTTATTTAGATCGATGGCATTCAGTGTGCCCCAAGGAGGCTTGATGGCTGGGTAGCCGTCCGAATCCTTGAATCGTTGATAGCCATTCATATAGTAGGGATAAGGCCAATTTTCTCTTCCTGCGCTTTTTCCACGGTAAGCAGGAGCATTTTCCTTTTCCAGAATGAAAGCTGCAAGCGCTTCCTTGTCTTCCTCCTTGATATGTTCGAAGGCCGGCATTACCCCTTTACCTTTATTGATTATGGCAATTACCTCTGGCTCCTGAAGGCGATCCTTAAGTCCTAGCAGTGAAGGGACAGTAGCATATACATTTCCACCTTTTCGATCTTTGCCGTGGCAGGCCAAACAATACACATTGTATAGGCTTTTTCCCTTCTCTATCATTGAACTTCCTTCGTAGGTTTCATGCGGGATCATTTGTAGTATCCAGGGGATGTCACTACCATTGACGTACATCATTCCTTTGCTATTATCGAAGGCGGCTCCTCCCCATTCTCCGCCACCATCAAAACCAGGGAGAACGATAGTACCCTCCAAGGTTGGGGGAATAAAAGGATCACCTTCCTTACTTTGTTGCAGGATGGTCTTGGCATACGCATTTGCCTCAGGAGTTCGATCGGTTACATCCTCCGGAAGCATTCTGTTTCTGGAGAAAGGAGGAGGTTTGGTAGGAATGGGTTGGGTAGGCCAAGTACTTTCTCCCTCCAGTGCAGAGGCCGGCACAGGCACTTCTTCAATGGGGAAAAGCGGCTCGCCAGTTTCTCGATCGAAAAGAAATACATAGGCAGATTTAGTAATCTGTGCTACGGCATCGATTTTTTTTCCGTTATGAGTAACGGTAACGAGGTTTGGTGGGGCGGGGAGGTCTCTATCCCATACATCGTGATGTACAGTTTGGAAATGCCAAATGCGCTCTCCGGTTGCGGCATTGAGTGCAATTAAGGAATTAGCGAATAGGTTTTCCCCTTCTCTGTCACCCCCATAAAAATCATAAGAAGCCGAACCCGTTGGAACGAATACAATGCCACGTTCTTCATCCAGGCTCAGGCCTGCCCAAGAATTAGCCCCGCCCATTCTTTTATATGCCTCAGCTGGCCAGGTATCATGGCCAAATTCGCCAGGTTTTGGTATGGTGTGAAAGATCCAGGCTAGTTCTCCGGTCTTGACATTAAAGGCTCGGATATGCCCGGGGGCAGCCCCTGTAGCTTCATTTACTCGAGCTCCTTGAATAATCAAGTCTTTATAGATAATGCCTGGGGTATTAGCCACAATAAAGTAGTTAGCAAACTCGTCCCCTAGGCCAGTATGGAGACTTACTTTTCCATTTTCTCCAAATGAAGTAATCGGCGATCCCGTTTCGGCATCAATGGCATATAGATTGTCTTTTGCCGTGCATAGAATACGTTTCTCCGTACCATCTGTCCAAAACGAAAGCCCCCGATTCACTCCCATTCCAAACTGCTTATAGGCTTCGCCGGCGAAAGGATCAAATTCCCAGATTTTTTCCCCGGTTTTAGCATTCAAGGCAAAAAACTTGAGCTTTGGAGAGCTCCCGTATAAGATTCCGTCGATGATGATGGGATTACATTGAATCTGGGTCCGACCCAATGAGTCTCCATCCCCTGTATGATAAACCCAGGCCTGTTCAAGTCTATTTACATTTTCTGGAGTAACCTGTTTCAGGGAGGAGTATTGATTAGACTCTGGCCCTCCTAGATAATGTGTCCAATCCACATTCTCTATTTCAACCTCCTGGCTGTTTTGGCAGGATACAAGTGCCAATATCCCTACCAAGTATATTAGTAGTCGCATAAGTTTAAGTTGGTATTTTTGTTTTGATTATTTTGTTGGTTTGTAGGCTTCTGCCCAATGCATCGCATACCATAAGGCTGCATCTTTTCTCTTCTTCCACTGATGCATGGCTGCGATTCCTTGATCAAAAAAGGACGCTGATAAGAGTTGATGATCGATGATAACTGATCTCGCTCCATTTACGACTCCAATGATATTATCGACGAATGCCTCAAATGTGGAATTCCCTGCACAATCCCCGAAAAATATGAAGGTATTGCGGATTTTATGCATACCGGCATCATGAAGAAGCTGAACTAATCTACGCCCGAGATATGGGTCGTTACCAAGACGATCATAAGATCGAATATAAGCTTGCCAGAGTTCGTTGAAACCTGGGCATTCGGGGTACAGTCTAAATATATCGTGATCATCGTCAGCTAAT
Organism: Saprospiraceae bacterium; assembly: GCA_019634045.1. Classification (GTDB taxonomy): domain Bacteria; phylum Bacteroidota; class Bacteroidia; order Chitinophagales; family Saprospiraceae; genus DT-111. Next base: position 3,530 of record JAHQWA010000396.1, on the reverse strand, counting down.
ACTAGCCTCCCACCAGGCCGGCAAGCTGCGGCCATCTGTTGTACTACCTCTACGGGCTGCCTGACATGTTCTAAAACAAAGCGGGCATGGACTAAATCGAAACTCCCCCATTCTGCTTTTTCTAGCGGCAATTGAGTCGCATCTCCTTGTCTGAAAAGGACTAATTCTTGCTCCTTACTGGAATGGGCAAAATCGATCGCTTGGCGAAGTTGCTGTTGATCTCTTTCAATACCAAGTACGAAAGACTCATGCTGGATCGATTTCGCCATCAATCGAGTGAATTGTCCCAATCCACTACCAATATCTAAGATCCTTTTTTCTTGGCCTAGCTTCATTTCCTTTAAGCAGGCCTTATTGAGTAGATCGTTTAAAAGGGAAAGTCGAGCTTGTTCTTCAGGGGAAGTTCCATGGATATAATGAGAATCAGATTGATGTGATGCAGTAGACATAATAAGGTTAATTTATCTTCTGTTAACTAAGATAATAATATGCTAGTATAATGTAGCCAAAACTGTAGTTGAGCTAGTTGGCAAAAGTCTATAGTTTGAATACATACTTTTCGGTATGTAAATAAAACTTATTAGATCTACTACATCTTACGGCTTCAATTTGAGCTATGATTTTTGACTCTTGATTATATTAGGTAAGATAGTATGAAGAAAGAGGGTGAGTTTGTAAATTCGTGCCCTTCTTCATGGGTGTTCAGGAAATGCCTGCCCCCTATACATTAGCCTGACAAAATCGATCCACCTTGATCATCAAATTCCACATACAGTATCATACCCAATGGGGGCAACAATTAGCTCTAGTTGGAAACCATCCGATCCTCGGTAATGACTCATTATTGGAAGCCCATAAACTTCAGTATACCCAGAATGGGAATTGGGTTACCTCAATAGAGATAGAACCTGATTTCCCATTACAGTATCGATATGTGCTGTTGAATGATGGAATGAATAGGCTGGATGAGGAATGGGGAGATATGCGCAATCTAGATAGCGCAAAGATCTCAACTGATGAAATAGTGATTTGCGATAGCTGGAGGGCTAAAGGGAGACCTGAGAATGGCTTGTATAACTCTGCTTTCACCTCTGTGATTTTTGGACAGGAACCATCCAAAAATAAGAAGCGTACGACTCTAGCGGCAGGAACTATCCAATTCTCCATTCGTGCTGTAGCTATTCCCAAAGGTTTACAGGTCTGCGTCTTGGGGAATCATCCAAGTCTAGGCAATTGGGATTACTCAAAGCCCTTGCTACTTAGCAACTTGACTTTTCCAACTTGGACGGGGCAAATCACTACTCCAGTGATCAGTCCAATAGAATACAAGTACGGACTTTACGATCCTTCAGCTAAAAGAGTGACCCAGCTAGAACACGGAAATAACCGACAGCTGGTGTTAAGCCCCCGAAGTGTAAAGAATAGTACGGTTCTCGTGGCTGATGAAAACATGAACCTAAGAGAGCAGGCTTGGAAGGGCGCAGGTATTGCTATTCCTGTATTCTCCTTGCGTAGCAAGACCGGTTTTGGAGTAGGAGAGTTTAATGATTTGAAAGCGTTGGCAGACTGGGCGGAGCAGACGAATATGCAGATGGTCCAGATCTTGCCGATCAATGATACTACTGCGACTTATACCTGGGTAGATTCCTATCCTTACGCTGCGATCTCGGTATTCGCTTTGCATCCTATGTATTTACATCTACAGGAAGTAGAGGGTTTTAGCGAAGTCGTGGATCAGCCGACCTTTGCTGCGGAGCAGGAGGAGCTGAACGGCAAAGAAGTCGTGGATTATGAGCAAGTGGTACAGCTGAAGTTGAAGTATGCCAAGGCTATCTTCAAAGTAGTAAAGAAGGATTTTCTACAACGAAAGGATTTTAAGCAATACCTGAAGGAGAATCAGCACTGGTTGAAACCCTATGCTTTATTCTGTTATTGTCGGGATAAATATGGAACAGCGGACTTTCAACAATGGAAAGAGCATCAGACCTTTTCGGAAAGTCTGCTTAAAAAAGGAACAAATTCACGTAGTTCCCATTACGAAGAAATCACTTTTCAGTATTTCTTGCAGTTTTACCTGGATCGGCAATTAAAAACAGCGGCAGCATACACCCGCCATAAAGGAGTGGTGCTAAAAGGTGACATTCCGATCGGTATTTATAGGAATAGTGTCGATGCTTGGATGGCTCCGCAACTATATAATATGGGAGGCCAAGCGGGAGCTCCTCCCGATCCCTTCTCAGCTGCTGGTCAGAACTGGGGCTTTCCCACCTACAATTGGGCGGAGATGGCGAAGGATGATTACACCTGGTGGCAAAACCGGCTTCGCCAGCTTTCGGATTACTTTGATGCCTTTCGCATTGATCATATTCTCGGATTCTTTAGAATATGGGAAATACCTTGGGCGCAAATTGAAGGGACTATGGGTTTTTTCAATCCAGCCCTCCCTATCTGGCTTGAAGAATTTGAAGAGAGAGGGATTTCTTTTAGCGAAGAAAGATACTGTCGGCCATATATTACAGAGGAGGTGCTGAAGCAATCGTTTGGAGATCGACAGGAAGAGGTAAAGTCTATCTTTTTGACCGAGGTAGGGGAGTCGGAAAGATGGCAATTGAGAAAAGAATTTAATACCCAAAGGAAAGTCAAGGAATTTCTTGAGCAGGAAGAGAATGCGGGATTACAAGACCTACAAGCCGGCCTTTTATCCTTAATTGGCAATGTAATCTTCTTCAGGGCTGTAGAGCAAGATAAAGCGGCTTATCATCCGAGGATCGACAGCACCAAGACATCCTCTTTTCAAGCTTTGCCCCCGCTAGAGCAGCAAAGGGTACGGGATTTGTACAATGACTATTTTTATCATCGACAAGAAAACTTTTGGCGAAAACAAGCGATGACTAAGCTTCCTGCCATTAAGCAGGCAACGAATATGCTGATTTGTGGGGAGGATTTGGGTATGGTGCCCGCCTGTGTCCCCGGAGTTATGAAAGAACTTGATTTCTTTAGCTTGGAAATCCAACGGATGTCGAAGAATCCAGCTAGTGAGTTTTTGCAAGCCGATGATATTCCTTACTTGTCGGTCTGTAGTCCCTCAACCCATGATATGTCTCCGGTTCGGGCTTGGTGGGAGGAGAGTGAAAGGGCTCAGATCCAGCGCTTCTATCAGCAGGAGCTTGGCTTTCAGGGCGAGGCGCCCTATTTCTGTGAACCCTTCGTCGCTCAGGCTATTTTCCAACAGCATCTCAGTTGGCCAAGCATGTGGGCTGTCTTTCCCATTCAGGACATCTTAGCCGTTGATACGACCGTCCGTAGGACAAACCCTTTTGATGAACGGATCAATGAACCCAGTAATCCCCAACATTATTGGCGGTATAGATTACATATTACGCTTGAGGAATTACAGGAACAGACAGGTCTAAATCGCTGGATCCGCGATATGCTCGTGAAGAGCGGAAGGTCCTAAATAATAAAATGTTGGCGCCTTATTTTGCGCTATATCAATACCCTATATGATACGTCTTAGTAATGATCAGTTG
>JAHQWA010000395.1 GCA_019634045.1 Saprospiraceae bacterium | reverse complement strand
GCTTACCCCTTGCTCGATGCCCTCCCGTACGTAATGTGGAAAATCCGAACTCAGCAATAGATTTTTGCTCCATAAAGTTTCAGGATGATTTGACCAGCAAACCAACGTTCCAAGCGTCAGGCCTGTTGCTATATCTGCAGCATGCAAGATTCGAATTCCGGGGTCCATTACATGGGGAGCTCGTGAATCCGTTACTAAATGAGCAGCGCCTTCCAGGTCTTGGGTAAAAGTCAGTTCGGCGGGTCGTAAGCGCTGGGCAGCTTCCTCGACCGACTGTACAGCTTGCTCAATAACGAAGTTGCGATACACTGGATCTACTCCAGTTTTGAATTCGCTCTCTCCCCACAACCCCAATAGATCTGGCCCTTCATGCGTATGGGTACTAGATACAATGATATAGTCAACTTCGGCCGCAGCCGATACCTTTTCACGAATACTAAGCACATCATCGTTAAAATATCCGATGGCATCCAGTACGACATAAGCAAGACGAAATTCGCCATCATCCAAAATCATAGTACGCGCCCAAAGTTCATCATGTATGCCTTGAGCAGGACGCCGATTATGAAAGCCCGCAATCCAGACGGGATCAAACTGGCCATTGCCGTTGACATCCTGATAGGTATCACCATCTTCCTCATTGAAACGGGCATCACCATTCACATCCGTCCAGGTATCCGTAACCTCTGGAGTAATTGAAACGGCTGAAAAGCCTGCTAATATGGGTCCTGGTTGAGACGTGGTATACGTTAGGTCCAGCCAGTAATCTGGATGCTTATCTTTTAAGCGAAAATACATGGATAACAATAACACCAGGCAAATTAACAGGAGTGCTCCTCCAATACGTAGTAACCATTTTTTCATACAGCTCGAGTCTTATGAATCTTTATTTCTTCAATACTTTCCCATGTAAGGCTCCCTGAAACGCTCCTACATCTACCGCAAATTTGCCATTGACGATTACATATTCAATACCGATTGGATATTGATGTGGATCTTGAAAGGTAGCTTTATCTATGACAGTTGCTGGGTTGAAAATTGTAATATCTGCCACATTCCCAACCTTAATCAACCCTCGATCCTCTAAACCCAATCTTTGTGCTGGCAAGCTGGTCATCTTACGAATAGCCTCTTCCAAAGGTATTACACCTTCATCCCTGGCATAGTGGCCAAGCACCCGTGGGAAAGTCCCATAGCCTCGCGGGTGAGGATGCCCTTTACCGGGTGTACTCAAGCGCCCATCTGAGGCCACCATACTAAATGGATGTTGCATGATGCGACGTACATCATCTTCATTCATGGCATGAAAAATACATTTGGCTCCACGGTGTAATTGTGCCTGAATCACTAATTCGGCTCCTACTTCCAGATTCGGTTCCAAACCATCCGCTATAGCCCAATCGTAAAGCGTTTTTCCCTCCAATTCTGGTTTCCAATCAAACCCAGCGAATTGTACTCGGCGCAAATCTCCGCCTCCTCTATCATTTTGTAGGTTGTAAATAATCCCTCTTTTGATGCTATCTCGCAGGACAGGATTTTCACATCGTTTGGTAAATTCTGTGATCGGATGGCCTTCCAAAGCCCAAGACGGAATCAGTACACTGATTCCAGTATGACTAGCCGTGTACGGGTATTGATCCATCATCACATCCAGGCCGATTGCCCGGGCAGAATCTACCATGGCTAACGTTTGCTCGCTCTTACCCCACATGGGTTGCCCCATGGCTTTATGATGTGTTAATACGACTGGTATTTCTGCTTTATCCGCAATAATGATAGCTTCCTCTACTGCTTCGATTAAGCCCAAGCCTTCTTCGCGCAGATGAGATGTATAAATCCCCCCTTGTTTCGCCGCTACTTCCGATAAGGCTATGATCTCATCCAGCTTGGCATAAGTACCTGGCAAATATTTAAGCCCTGTTGAAATCCCATAGGCCCCTTCTTGCATTGATCGATCAATGATATCCTTCATCTCTTGGAGTTCGGCTGCGGTTGGCGCTCGATTAACCAAACCCATAACATGATTTCGCACTGTATTATGCCCAATCAAATAGGCAACATTCATACCTACTCCTTTGGCCGTTAAGGAATCCAGATAGGCCCCAATGGGCAATGGGCCGCCGCCATCAGGACCACCCAGCGCAGTAGTTACGCCTTGCCGGACATGGCTTTCGGCCTGCGGCATTAGCGGTAGTGGTTCGATATGTGCATGAACATCGATGAACCCCGGACTAACGACCAAACCATTTGCATCAATTACACGCTCGGCTTTTACATTTAGAGATTGACCAACTTGCACAATCCGATCTCCCAGAATTGCTACTTCTTTTATTTCGCCTTCACTTCCGCTTCCATCAATTACCTTTCCATTTTGAATCAAAAGGTCTACCTCCTGGCTACAGGAGCTTAATAACAGCGTAAATACAAATAGAGGTAAGGTCAATTTCATAGTAAAAGGATATAAATGATACAAATTAGAACAGCGAAATTGCTACATTTAGCTATGGGGGAAGAAGTTCATACATTTTACAATGTACTAAATCCTCTCATCTTGTTGACCATTTTCATTTGATTTCGATTTTTCTAAAACTAGTTACACCGCTAAAACTCTTGCTACGTGAAAAAGCTACTACCTTTTTTAAGCCTGCTTTTAATATTGGCTTGTCAACCCACTTCAACAGAATATGACCTCTTAATCAAAAACGCCAAAATCTACGATGGTTCTGGCACGCCTCCAATAGAAGGAGCCATTGCTATCAATGCAGATACCATTGTTGCCCTGGGAGATTTGGCTGGTGCTACGGGCGTAAAAGAAGTAGATGCTGCTGGCCTGGCGGTTAGTCCTGGCTTCATCAATATGCTTAGTTGGGCGACGGAAAGCCTCATTGAAGACGGCCGCGGCATGAGTGATATCAAGCAAGGCGTTACGCTTGAGGTAATGGGCGAAGGCTGGTCTATGGGCCCGCTGAATGAAGAGATGAAAGCCAATCAAAAAGCATTGCAAGGAGATATTCAATATGACATTGAATGGAATAGTTTGGGAGAATATTTGAACTATCTCGAAAATCGTGGTGTGTCTCCAAATGTAGCCTCTTTCGTTGGTGCTACTACACTCCGAATCCATGAAATTGGTGAAGCAGATCGACCTCCTACCGGCGAAGAATTAGCCAGAATGAAAGCCCTTGCCAAAACGGCCATGGAAGAAGGTGCTATTGGTATTGGGTCATCATTGATCTACGCCCCAGCCTTTTATGCTAAAACGGATGAACTGATTGAGCTATGTAAGGTAGCCTCCGAGTATGGAGGTTTATATATCACGCATATGCGCAGTGAAGGCAATCGGCTTTTAGAAGCAGTTGATGAAGTCATTACTATTGCTAACGAAGCGGAAATTGCGGCAGAAATCTATCACCTCAAAGCAGGTGGAAAAAATAATTGGCCAAAAATGGATTTAGTAATTGCCAAAGTTGACAGTGCTCGACAGGCAGGCCTCGAAATTACGACTGACATGTACAACTATATTGCTGGTGCAACAGGGCTGGATGCGTCTATGCCGCCCTGGGTACAGGAAGGAGGCTATACTGATTGGGCTGCACGTTTACAAGATCCCGCTATCCGAGCCAGAGTGAAAGCCGAAATGAAAGTAGATGCTATGGATTGGGAAAACCTTTATGCCGGAGCTGGCTCCGCTGATAAATTGATCCTAGTTGGCTTTAAAACGGATAGCTTAAAAAAATATACAGGAAAAACCTTGGCTGAAGTGGCGGCTATTCGGGGTACAGACCCTCAAGATACGGCAAAGGACCTGGTGGTTCAGGATGGCAGCCGAGTAGTCACCGTGTATTTTCTAATGTCGGAAGACAATGTGAAAAAGCAAATCAAATTACCTTATATGAGTTTCGGCTCAGATGCAGGTGCTCCCGCTACAGAAGGTGTTTTCCTCCGTTCTAGTAATCACCCGAGAGCGTATGGAAACTTCGCGCGGCTACTAGGAAAATACGTACGAGACGAACAGGTCATTCCATTAGAGGAGGCCATTCATAAACTAACTGCCTTATCTGCTGATAAACTTCACATCAAGAAACGAGGGCGATTAGAAACGGGCTATTATGCAGACATCGTTATTTTCGATCCGGCAACTATCCAAGACCACGCTACTTTTGAAGAACCACATCAATATGCCAGTGGAGTAGTGCACGTATTTGTGAATGGAGAACAAGTCTTAAAGGACGGAGAACATACTGGCGCGAAACCGGGTCGGTTTGTGAAAGGGCCTGGATTTAAGCAATAGATGGGACATTGAAAGTCGTAGGCGAATAGCTAAGCCTGAAAAAAGACTCAGCTATTCGCCTACCTATTTCTACTCTTTCTTTTTCTTCTTAAAATCACCAGATTTCCAGGAGTCAAAGAATTTTTTCCAGGCAATGGGGTTGAAGATATTCATTGGAGCTTGTTGGCCAATGTGGTAGTAATCTCGTGATTGTTGACGCAGGTAGTAGTTTGCATTTTCTCTTCCATCTTTTTGCACCTCGCTTCGCATGCGCTCAAGTGTCTCATTTGCCAAATTTCGAGTAGCACGCTCTTGTAATTCCAAAGAAACATCCATCGCCAGAAATTCCAATTTAAAGTGTTCTCGGCTAGGCCAGGGAAAAACAACTGCCTCAGGCAAGTTTATTTCATCTACGGTCATTAATTGTACCAATGAATAGCGATCTTCCTCTAAATCCTGGGGAACGGTAAATTCAACCGTTTTATATCCTACCGCAGAAAAAATAATAGTATCCTGCTTTGCCATTACGATAGAGAAGAAACCTTGAAAGTCAGAATAAGTTCCTCGTCCTTTTCCCTTCACCAAAATATTGGTATAAGGCACTGGAAATAATTGTTCCGAACTCCCATCCAAGACCATACCAGAAAATTGGATTAAATCTTCATCATTACTCACCTGCGCTTGGGCCCAAGTAGCAAAAAGACAAAAAATAAGGGCTAGAAATGTATATCCACTCTTTTTCATAAAACTTGCAATAGATTAATTCAGCCATAAGAAGCTGATAACTATAGGACACCAAAACAAGCCTTGTGGTTTGTTTAAGTCCTATAAAAGTAGACTTTTTTCGCTTTTGTTAACGAATTATCGCTGAATGTGGATAAAATTTAAGGTGTCTTTTTGCTTAGCTCAGTGCTACAGTAGTCTCGATCGCGGAAGAGACCTCCCCGGTAAGGGCAATTTCTAACACTTCCTCCATGCGATCTACAAAGTGAAATTGCACATCTTTTATGTAATCTGGATTAACCTGTTCGACATGCTTTCGATTGTCCTGGCACAAAATGATTTCGCGTATGCCTGAACGCTTGGCGGCTAAGATTTTCTCTTTGATGCCTCCAACGGGTAGCACTTTACCCCGAAGGGTGATTTCTCCAGTCATAGCCAGATAAGGCTTCACCGGGCGGCCAGAAAAAGCAGAAGTTAAGGTGCTGAGCATGGTAATTCCGGCGGAAGGACCATCTTTCGGTATAGCCCCTTCGGGGACGTGTAAGTGTACATCAAACTGTTCAAAATGCTCCTTCTTCAGGCCAAATGCCTCCGCTTTAGCCTTTAAGAAACTTAGAGCTGTAGTAGCAGACTCTTTCATGACATCACCAAGGTT
>JAHQWA010000394.1 GCA_019634045.1 Saprospiraceae bacterium | reverse complement strand
GAATGGCAATCCTGGGGGATGAAAATTACCAATGAAAGGATTGAAGCCCTCAAGGGAATCAAGGATGCAACGATTGAGTTTGAAGATTTATATGCACCTTCCGGAGAAGCCGCAGGTACTAGAGTGGTGATTACCTTACCCAAATATTTAAATGTTGAAGCATGAGTATCAGAGCCATCCTGGTAGAAGATGAAGAACGCGGAATGCGGGCCTTAGAAATCAAATTGGAAGAGAACTGTCCAGAAGTCGAAATCATAGCCAAATGTTGGTCGGCCCAGGAAGCGATTGATGCGATCCAGGATTTACGGCCCGATTTGGTGTTCTTGGATGTGCGCCTGGATCAGAAAACAGGTTTTGATGTGCTGTTACCGCTTCATCGGATTCGATTTGAGGTTATATTTGTTAGCGGCTATGAGGAATATGCCATTCGTGCCTTTCGGGAGGGGGCGCTGGATTATATACTCAAACCGATTGCTATCGATGAGCTAAAGGGAGCAGTACAAAAGGCGAAGGAAAAGATTGCTGCTCAAGCAAATATCAATCGTATCGTAGTACCGATTAGCTCAGGAATACGCATGGTCATGCTCAATAATATTCTCTATTGCCAGGCACAGGATAACTTCACCCGGATCTTCTTGCGAGATAGCAAAAAGACGATCATGACCCCTCGCCTGCTCCGGGATATTGGGTCCCGCCTGCCTAGTCAGCAATTTTACCGGATCCACCGAAAGCATATAGTAAATCTTTGCTTGGTCACCGAATTTCATCGGACGGCTGGTGGCTCAGTGATCATGGAGAATGGCGATGAACTAGGTGTTTCCCAGTCGAAGCGAGATGAGTTGCTCAGCCGCTTAGCGGGCCCTCTCGACTTTTGCTAAGCTATAGAGAGAAGAGAACTGGGAGTAGTGAGGCCTTTACCCCTCCCTACAACTGCCCAATAAACTCCCCCAAACTCACCTCCCGCGACAGATTCAATTTCTTCCGCAGTCGGTAGCGAGTAGTATGCACACTATCTACCGAGATACCGATCAACTTAGCCATATCCTTGCTAGAGAAGTTCAGTTTGATCAAGGCACAGAGCTTCTGGTCTCCCTGTGTTAGTTTTGGAAATTGCGCGCGGAGCCGTTTGTAGAAGTCTTTGTTTACGGCAATGAAACGAGCTTCAAATTCTTCCCAATTTTGTCTAGTACTCACGCCGATGGACCGGACGATCTTATCTACTCCGGTGGGAGATAGGCCATTCTTGTGTTCCGCTAATCGTTCGCGTAAGGAGGCGAGAAACTCATCTCTTTCGATCAACTTGAGGGTGGAGGCTGCCAGTTCTTTGTTTTTCATTTCCAGTAGTTCATCCGTTTTCTGTTTTTCGAGCCCGCGTTCCTTTTCCAACAAGCGCTTTTCATCGCGATGTTTACTGCGGACGTGTTTGAAGTAGATGAAGCCAATCAAAATTAGGAAGAGGAGAGAAACAATGAAGATGGTTCTTTCCAGAAACCCGATCTTATTTTTCTGTTCCAATTCTGTGAGCCGTTGTTCCTGTAACAGCTTTTCTATCCGTTCTTGTTCTTCCCGAAAGGCATCCTGGATTTCTAATAGTGGTCGATTGGTCTCACTCCGACTATCAAAGAATCTTAGGTCCAATTCCTTGGCTGTTTGTAGGCTAGCAAAGGCGGCGGAGAGGTTGCCTTGGGTTTGGTAAAGATCGGCTAGTTTTTCGTGGATGAGGGGGGTGAAGTCAATATGACTATGATATTGCCGAGAGATGGCAAGGGCTTGTTGATAATGTGTCTCGCCACTTCGAAAGTCCTTCAATTCTCGAAAAACATCGCCCATGTAGGTATATAGGAGGACCTGATAAGTAGGAGCGTTTTTGGAGATCCAGGGCTGAATTTCTCTATATATGCTAAGGGCTTCAGAAAACTTCTCTTCTTCCTTTAATAGAAAGGCTTCTTCAAATTTGAGGAAGGCGATGTTTGGCGCGCTGGCTGTGGGGGTATGAATTTGAAAGGCACTGTCTAGATAAGTCCGAGCTAGCGCCGGCTCTCCTAATTCTCGATAGGTAGCACACATCGCATAGTAATGTGTAGCTAAACTAGCGAGCGGAAGCTCTCCATTTGCAATCAGCAGATCTTTGATTTCGCGGGCTAAGCCCAAGTAGTGAAAGGCTTCTTCGGTTCGTTTGTAAAAACTATAGTATCTACCCAGGTCATTATAGATGGCGATTTTGATTCCTAAGTATCGATCTCCTTCCGCGAGCAGCAAGGCTTTCCATAGTTTATCATAAGAAGATTTGTAATTGGCCCGGTGACCATTCAATAAAGCCAACTGTATCAGCGATTGGATGGCACCGATCGTATCCGCTTGAGCTATATAATTACTAAAGCAAAGCTCAAAGATCTGCATAGAACTATCCGGCGCTTCATATCGTAAGTTGACGGCTTCCTGGAACAAAATATTATTCATCACAGCTTGGATCGAGTCTATTGACTGACTATACCCTTGCCTAGGCACAAGAAGAATAACTGTCAGAATAAAAATTAGGACTTGTCTATGTACTTTTTCCATCATGATTAACGCCTTTGGCCGTAAAGCCTGTGTGAACTGGCTCAAAATTCAGAATATTATTTCGATTGTTCATGAATTGTTTACCTAAAAGATGGATTCTGTGTAGTTTTTGTCTAGTTAATTTTTGCCTCTTTTCCTGCCAATCTCGCCAATTTTGATCCCGTAATCGATTTGCATTTGCTTTCACTGTACAGTACAGTTTTTGAAACAAAAGAACCTTGTGAAGATGAGTCGAGGACTAAGACCATTGGCGTTTAGCTTGTGCTTCCACAAAATAGTACACTACCACACGGCTAAATAGCTAAACCAAGGTCCTATCACTCCTCAGGAGGTTCGATTTTATCTAAATCCAAATTTTGTGCGGATGAAACAATTCATAACCTCTTCAACAAAATGGTTGGGATCCCTGCTACTCTTATTGTGTAGCAGCCTAGCGTTTAGTCAAACCACCATCACAGGTGCGGTGACTGATGCTAGTAGTGGTGAACCGCTAATCGGAGTAAATATTCTGATTAAGGGTACCGGGAATGGTACGATTACAGATATAGATGGTAATTATATACTAGAAGTTGCTGATCCAGAAAGTGTACTAGTTTTTAGTTACACGGGATACGCCAATAAAGAAATCAACTATAACGGGCTTACAAAAATCAATGTACAGCTCAGCACAGATGTGCAAACGCTGGATGAAATTGTGGTAATTGGTTATGGGGGAATTAAACAAAAGGAAGTTACCGGAGCGGTTGCCTCGGTCAAGTCTGAGGATATCTTACAAACGGCTACCTCCGACCTTGGTACTTCGTTGCAGGGGATGATTGCAGGGGTAAATGTGCAAGCAAGTAGCGGACGACCGGGCGAACAGGCCAACATCCAGATTCGTGGAGTGGGTTCATTGTCAACGGCTGCTCTTGCTCCCTTATACATTGTGGATGGGATACCCTTTGAGGGAACGCCCAATATCGCTCCTGAGCAGATTGCTTCAGTCGAGGTGTTGAAAGACGGAGCAGCTGCGGCCGTTTATGGTACTCGTGCTTCCAATGGAGTGGTACTCATCACAACCAAAAGAGGTAAAGCAGGGGACATGAAGGTGGAATTATCTTCCTACTATGGTCAGCAAAACATCACCTCAGGAACGCCCTTAATGGGCACTCGTGAGCAGATCTACGTTGAGCAAGTCAAATTAGCCGCGATTGGTCGTGATCCTTTAATCTTCTTTTTCAATCCAGACGCCTTGGATTACGATACCGATTTTGTAGACTACGTGACCAATGATAATGCACCGATCCAGTCGCATAACCTGATGGTTTCTGGTGGACAGAAGGACCTTACTTTCAATATCAACACGAATTACTTCAATCAAGAAGGTGTACTTATCAGTTCCGGTTTCGAACGATTGTCTACGCGCCTAAATGGACAATTTACTAGGGGAAAATTTCAAGCTTTTGCCAGTCTTGGACTTACGAGAGAAGATACGGAGCAGGAACCTTGGGCCCTGTATGAATACGCTTTATTCCAAACGCCATGGCAACGTCCGATTGATCAATTGGATAATATTGGAGAAGATGCCGTGGAGTTTATCGGAAGAAATGCGCAAGGGTATAGCTTTTTGGCTAGAACACTGGAAAACCAGGATCGTCGCAAGGTGAATAGTTCAAGCATTGCACTAAATCTGAAGTATGAACTCGTCAAAGGATTGAGTTTGCAGGTTAACCTGGGACGCAATAAATGGGACTACCAAAGAAAATTCCTACAACCGCAATACCTTCTCTTTGATCAAAATGGATACAATGCTTCAGCCAGTAGAGAAAATGCTATCCTACAAGAGGATTACATCTTTACGGAGCGAGAAACGATTGAGAATTTATTGAGTTACGAAAAACGTTTTGGTGGGCATAACTTCCGCATCTTAGCTGGGTATACTGCTGAGCGTTATCAGGCGAAGAACATCAGTGCTACGGTTACGGATTTGTTGAGTAATGATACGCCCGTTTTCAATGCAGCGAGTGAAGCTACTGCCGTTACGGGTTTTGATGAGGAGGGGGCATTGACTGGATTAATCGGTCGACTGCAGTATAGTTATCAGGACAAATATCTTTTATCGGCCAGTATTCGCAGGGATGGCTCTTCCAATTTTGGAGCCTCTAATCGTTACGGGTATTTCCCTGGTGTCTCCGTAGGATGGAATATTAGCGATGAAGACTTCTTCAAGGAGGCTGGTGACTTATCTTTCATTACTAATCTGAAGTTTCGAGCTAGTTATGGGGAGGTCGGAAACCAGAGTATCCCACGCTACCAATATGCTGCCATTATAGAACCGGGACATGATTACCCATTTGGTTTGGAGGGACAGGAAAACTTGGAGCTCGGTGCCATCCAAAAACGGTACGGCAATGAGAACATCAAGTGGGAAACGAACATTTCCCAAAATATTGGTATCGACCTGCTCTTGTTTGATGGGAAGTTGAATATCACAGCCGATGTCTACAACAACTCGAAAAAAGACATGCTGTTGGCCCTAAACCTAGCTCCTTCTACCGGAACTTGGCAACCTCGAGATTGGGGTAATATTTACAAGTCAAGATTGGTCAACGTGGGGAATATGGTCAATCGTGGGGTGGAAATAGCGGCATCCTACCAGGGTGCTACCGCTAGCGGCTTGAGCTGGCGTCTGACGGGAACCTTTACCAGAAATAGAAACGAAGTCACGGACCTCGGTCCCTTCTCCAGCTTTGCTTTTGGAGGCGGACGACCTGTACTTTCCAGAGGAGAGCGAACAGATTTCACCACCTATTTAGCACAAGGGTACGAAGCAGGAGCTTTCTTCCTGATTCCTACGGATGGAATCTTGAAAACGGAAGAAGAAGTCGAAGATTATCGACGTTTAGATGGCGGCGCTTTGATCGGTGATCTGCGCTATGTGGATGTGAATGGTGATGGTGCCATCAACGATCTAGATCGAACCTATGCGGGTTCTGGTCAAGCAGATTTTGAATCGGGTTTAGGACTTAATTTACAGTACAAAGGTTTCGATTTCTTTGGCCAACTCTATTATTCCCATGGGGCCGAGATCTATAACGGAGCCAGGCTGTATGCTTACGGCTTAGGACGCCATAGAGATCAGTACTACCAATGGAGCCCACAGAATAACTCCTCTGACATACCTACAGTTAGAGAATCACAAGAGCACAACAATACTCGGGCAAGGTCGGACTACTTCCTGGAAGATGGAACATACCTAAGAGTACGAAACCTAACGCTTGGCTATACGATCCCTAAAACAGTATTTGGTAAAGGCTTCGAGAGTTTGCGATTGTACTTCAGTGCGCAAAACCCCTTCACCTTTACGGATTATGAAGGCTATGATCCAGAAATCGGAGGAGATGGCATTTTTACGAGAGGAGTAGATCGAGGGAATTATCCCGTTTCCAGGAGATTCCTGCTAGGTATTCAAGCCAAGTTTCAATAAAAAGCAAATTCATGAAAAAGATCAATATATATATGTTGTTGTCCGGGATGTTGCTGCTGTTATCGGCCTGCAACGAGGATGAATTCCTAAGCCGGACCAACCCAAATACCATCACGACTGACTTATACTGGCAGTCACCTGAAGATTTTCAATCTGGATTAGCTAGCGTATACGGCGCCTTGCAGTTCCGTGCGGTGAGCGGAGATCAGTTGACCTACGAATGGGTCCGGGGAGACATCGGCGGGACCGAGCCTTGGTATCCGCAACTCCCATTCCGAAATCTAACGTTTAATGACAACACCGAGTTTGTAACCGCGAGATGGAATGAACTCTATGTAGGGGTGTTTCGGGCCAATCAAGTATTAGAGAACTTATTGGAGCAAAAAGAGATTGCCTTTGCTCCTGGGGAAGCAGAACAAATTGAAGGCCAAGCACGATTCTTACGTGCTATGTTCTATTTCTGGTTGGTGAATACCTACAATGGGGCGGTGATCCATACGGAGGTGGCCTCGGCTTCGGAAGATTTTGCTAAGCCCTTTTCTACCAAAGATCAAGTGTACAATGAGGTGATCATTTCTGACTTTGAATTTGCCCTGGACAACCTTCCACAGCAGTGGTCAGATGCAGATGATTTGGGTCGAGTAACCTGGGGCTCAGCGGCAAGCATGCTCGGGAAGGTACACTTGTTTAATGAAAACTGGAGCGAGGCTGCTAGCTATTTCAAGCAAGTCATCGATGCTGGCATCTACGAATTGACTGCAGATGTCATGGACAATTTTACCGATGAAAATGAATTCAATTCCGAGTCTATCTTTGAAGTGAGTTATTCGGAAGCTCTGAAGCCAGGAATTTCTGCTCATGCAGTAGACAATTCCGTCTATGAAAATGGGGGAGAGGCTACAGCAATGGCACAGGCTATTGGCCAATTGAGTTTTGGAGGCTTCAATGTAGTGCTCCCATCCTACTATTTGCACGAACTTTTCACCAATGACGAAATCGATCCGACCCATCCGCTCAATGCTGGACGTAAGCAGTCTTCCCGTACCTATGCCACGATAGTACCTAGGGATGGAGATGGCTTATACTATGGTTTACCCATTCGGGAAAAACCAGGTTGGGCTTTTGGGCAGAGTGCCTACATCAAGAAGTTTACCAATTGGTATCAATGGGATCAGGAGGATCCGGCCACCTTACGCTCCGGGATTAACTTCCGGCATATTCGACTGGCAGATGTCTATCTCATGTATGCGGAGGCGATTCTAAATCGAGACGGAGATGGCGCAGCTACAGCAGCTATGGAGTACATAGATAGAGTTCGCTCAAGAGCAGGTGTGATGACACTAGCTCAATACATGGAAGCTAATAACGGTCAAATACCAGTCCTACATATTTCTTACATCCACGGATATCGACAGTATACAAATCCTACTGCGGAGGCCCTGCTGACTCACCTGAGGAGAGTGGAGCGCCCGCTTGAATTGTGCTTTGAAGGCCATCGCTGGGTAGATTTAGTCCGATGGGGGATTGTAAAAGATGTATTCGAAGAATTACGGGCAGATGAGCTGTGGCGAGAACAAAACATCGACCTCACAAATCCGATTCCACCCATTTTCATCCAAGAAAGAATCCGTCCCGATTTCAAGGTAGCTGCGGATAATTACAATCCAGCTGCTCATGATTATTTCCCCATCCCAACGGGAGAGATTCAGTCAAATCCAGAGATTCAGTAGTAAGAAATGGACAAGCCTACTCATTGGAGGGTAGGAACAAAAAATTAGAAGCATGAAAAATCTATTGTCATATATCATATTGGGTGTAGCGGGCGTGTTCCTGCTAGCCTGTGAGAAAGCGTATGAGGCGCCCATGGAAGAAAACAATCACGTCTCCATCGTCACTTCCCAAATGGATTTTGCCAATACCATCCAAGTGGAAGGAGAACTGACTTTCGGAGATGTTTCTAGAGGGGTAGTGTCTAGAACTTGGACTTTCCCGGAGGGCGTCGTGGATATTATGGATTCTGATAATGATGTCACCTCCGCCGAGGAAATTGTAAAGGCTGTTTTTAATAAGCCTGGGGAGTATCCCATCCAATTGAACTTGCAGTTTGCCGGCAATGCTTGGGTCGGTAATCAACAAGGAGGAAATACCTTCGACACCACTATCCTAGTAAAGGTTTTGGACTTCGTAAAGATTGCGATTCAGGCTAATTATATCAATGAGGATGGTTCCACCGGCGATCCACTTAGCGTTGCCGATCTAGCCAAGAATGAAGTGACAGCTAGTAAATCTGTTCGCTTCACCTATACGGCTGAAGGAGAGCCCGCAGATTTTCTTTGGGAATTTGAGGGCGGAGATCCAGGTGTGATTAAAACCGCTGAGTCGGAAATCGACATCAAGTACAAAAGAATGGGAACTTATGGTTTACGTTTTATCGCCTCTCGCAATCGACCTAATGGTGGGGATACCCTCGAGTTTAAGGACTTCATTAGTGTTGTACCCTCGACCGATCCCGTCAATTTAGAGCAAATCACTGAAAAAGACGGAGCCATCGCTTTGGTTTTTAGTCGAGAAATGGATCCTACGACGCTGAACGCCGGCGACTTTGCCGTGACGATCGAAAATAAGGAAGCCGTAATTAACCCAAGTTTAGCTGAGGTATCCATTGATGCGAACGAAGGAAATATTGTCCTACTAGCCTTGGCGGGAGAGACCCTGTACAATGATGATCAGGTAAAGGTTTCGTATACGCCGGGTCAATTGAGTACGCTAGACGGAGTGGCGGCTACGGCCTTTGCGGAACAGACCTTGGCCTTCAATAAGGTGAATATTCTCGAAGAACAATCTGATTTCGACTTCAGCTTTGAGAATTCCACGGCGGACAACTGGCCCTACCTATGGTGGGGTGGTATTTGGGGCGAATATGACTTGGAAATCTCCTCGGATCAAGCCATGGACGGTAATCAAAGTGCTTATATCGAGTTTCGACCTAATGGGGGAATGATCATCGGGCACCGCGATCTGAGTGGCAATCCTTTTACCTTCCCCGTGGAAGCTGGAAAGGTGTACGAATTGGGGGTTTGGGTATACGTGGATGATATAGGGGCAAATGATCCAGCAGGTTTCGATCCGGATCTCCGCTTTTACTGGGATCCAGGAACCGATTGGAGTGTAGGTGGCAATCCGACGTTTACAACTGATTTCAAAATAGGAGAGTGGGTATATACCTCTAGTTATGTGCAGTTTGGCGAATCTGGAGACAAGAACTTTTGGATTCGCGGCTTTAACGAGAATAACCCGGAAACTTTCAAATTCTATATGGACAATCTCAGTCTTGCAGAAGTGGTTCTTCGGCCCTAATGAAATGCTAGCTAAGGGTACTTAGGTGGTAAGACTGATTTTTCAATAAAGGGATAGGTGTAACGATAGTTTACATCTATCCCTAACCAGATTTAAATATGAAGCATTTATTACTCTTTTTAGGAGGTCTATTTTCTACCCTACCTGTCCTAGGCCAGGTGAAGGTATTGGTTAATCTAAATGTGGCACATCAGGTGGATAGTGTCAGCGCATTTAATCGTTCCAAGTTCATCACCATTCATGCCGAACAGACAGAGAATGAATGGCAAAGAGACAACTTTACACCCGATCTTCTGGACGATTTCTTGAATGGCTATGACGTATACTTGGGCAGAAATACCGGTGGAGTTTCTTGGAATTTAAATCAGGTGCAACAAGATCCGAGCCGTCCTGGCTTCGCAGATCCTGCTGACATCGCTTCAAGAGGATTGAATTTCAGAAATAACTATGCACCCAACACCAATCTGCATACCTATGATAAGCGGAAAAACTTGGTAATTGGAGGACAGCTGCATCCGTTCTGGACGGGCGAAGGACAAAAAGCCACGGGACAAGGCTGGCGTTTGGCGAATGCAACGGCTACCGGAGAATATATGGGGCGCTACATTAAAGAATTCTATGGGAACAACGGGCCATCCGCACCTGCCTTTGTTGAAATCATCAATGAACCGGCCTATGAAAGCCTAGGCGGTTTTTCTAACTACACGGGCTCCATCCAGGAAATTGCAGATTTCCACGTAGAAGTGGCGGATGCTATACGAACTCAATTACCCGATATTAAAATCGGGGGGTACACCACTGCCTTCCCCAATTTTGAGATCGGTAATTTTCAGCGATGGGAGAATCGCTGGAAACGTTTCATGGATGTAGCTGGAGAAAAGATGGATTTCTGGTCCATCCACCTGTATGATTTTACCACCATTAATGGGGGTAAGGTACGCTTGAGATCAGGTAGCAATATCGAGGCTACTTTCGATATGATGGAGCAATACAGTCAGATGTCTTTTGACTACGTCAAACCCTTCGTCATCTCGGAGTATGGCGCACAAATGCATGATTACGCCCAGCAGCAATGGAGTCCCTTTAGGGATTGGCTTCATCTCAAGGCCCAGAATGCACAACTGATGTCCTTTATGGAACGGCCTCACCTGATTGACATCGCCATCAACTTTTTGATCGTAAAGGCGGAATGGGGCTATTGGAATGGTGTTCCCTACAATCACCGCTTGATGCGACGCGAGAATGAGCCCACTTCCTACACCGGAGATTGGGTGTATACGGACATGGTAAAGTTCTATCAGCTCTGGCAAAACGTTAATGGCCAGCGTGTTGATAGCCGCAGCGATGACTTGGATATACAAGTAGAAGCCTTTGTGGATGGCGGTAAAGCTTATGTGATCCTGAACAATCTTCATTTTGAATCGACAGAAATTGACCTTGAGCTTATCGATACCTATTCAACGGAGTTGAATTCAGTTTTGATGAGGCAACTTACGCTCTCGGGGAATGCTCCAGTTTTAGAGGAGCAAACCTTGAATGAAATGCCCTCAAGCCTGCAGCTTGGTGCAGAATCTACCATCATATTGGAATACGATTTTCAGGCAGAGGTGCCACTTGACGAGCAGGTACAGGAAGTAAAGTATTATGCCGAGAACTACCTTCAGCCGATCGCGGCCAATCAAGTCATCCCTTTTCAAGTAAATGGGGTGCAGAAAGGCACTTTTGGGGAAGGGCTATTGCGTTTAGGACTTGGGCGTGCACACGGTAAATCGCTTCAACCCGTAGTTAAGGTAAACGGTACGACCGTCTGTGTACCAGAAGATTGGAGAGGAGATGAGCAAGCAGACCGAGCAAGTTTCTTTGGTGTTTTAGAAATCCCGATTGACAATAATCTCCTTCTGGAAAATAATACTGTTAGTGTCCAATTTGATGATGATGGCGGCCATGTAAGTAGTGTCACCTTGCAAGTATTTAGCTTCAGTAAAGCGCTGGCGCGCCCTAGCTTTTGTGCCCTAGTTCCTACTGCTGATCCACCAGAGACGGGGGCCACCTTGGCAATTTTTCCAAATCCAACCGATAAGGTGCTGAACTACCGAAGCGATCTGCCGACCGAACCGGCGGAACTATCCATACGGAATTTGAATGGCCAGCTATTGTGGAAAAATAAGATAGCAGACAGCTCCGGCACCATAGATACCGCAGCCTTACCTGCTGGAATATATCTACTGACGTATCAAACAAGTGAATACATACATAGCCAGAAATTAATTATTGAATGAAAAGCCTACTATCAAACATGTCATGTAGTACCGCATTTAAGAAGCTTCCTCTCCTGCTCCTTCTGTATACCGGAGGACTTTTTTCCTGTCAGTCTCCGCAGCAAAGTACTAGCGTAGAGGATTTCAATTTCGGATGGGAATTTGCCTTGGAGGATTCAACTAGGCGGGTGGAAGAGTCTTCCTCTGACTTGTCTTGGCGAACCGTAAACGTTCCTCATGACTGGAGTGGGGAAGCTTCCTTTGATTCCATAAATGGAGAAGGGGCTACGGGCTACCTCCCAGGTGGAATCGGATGGTATCAAAAAGACTTCCAGCTGGACTTGTCAGAGCAGGAAGAAGCCTACATTCTGTTTGATGGTGTATATAATAACGCGACGGTTTGGCTCAATGGCCATAAGCTGGGATTCCATCCCTACGGCTATTCGCCTTTCTATTACGAGCTTACCCCTCATTTACATAAAGATGGCAAGGCTAATGTTTTACGAGTCAAAGTAGATCGGACGCGCTATGCAGATAGTCGTTGGTATACCGGATCGGGCATTTATCGAAATGTACAGCTTATTCGAATGAATCGCCTACATATTCCTATTTGGGGAACCTTCGTCACTACACCCCAGCGTAGCGAAAAAGAGGCGACAGTTCAACTGGAAGTACAAGTCGAGAATGACTTCGATCAGACTCAATCCTTCACCCTGGAACACCAAATATTTGACCCATCCGGGGCTTTAGTGGAAACAATAAAAGAGGAATCGGCACTGGAAAAGAATGCTTCTTCTTCCTATCAAAAAACACTTACGATACCAGATCCCGTATTGTGGGACTTGGACCAGCCTGCACTTTATACCTTGCGCTCCACGATCCATCAAAACAACAAAGCAGTTGACCAATACAGCACTTCTTTCGGGATTCGTTCTATCCGTTTTGATGCGGAAACGGGCTTTTTCCTGAATGGAAAAAATACGGCCATTAAAGGCGTTTGCCTACACCACGATGCTGGTCTGGTGGGAGCTGCTGTTCCCGATGGTGTTTGGCGACGAAGGCTTGCCAAATTAAAAGAAGGGGGCTGCAATGCCATTCGCATTTCGCATAACCCAGGGTCTGAGGCCTTTTTGCAACTTTGTGACGAAATGGGATTCTTGGTCCAGGATGAATTCTTTGACGAATGGGATAATCCCAAAGATAAGCGCCTCAACATGAATGAGCGCAGTGTAGATGCCATCACGCGTGGATATACCGAACACTTTCAGGAATGGGCAGAAACCGATTTGAAAAACACCATGCTGGCCCATCGCAACCATCCGTCCATTATTCAGTGGAGTATAGGCAATGAGATCGAATGGACCTATCCACGAAATGCCGCCGCGACGGGTTTTTTCGATGCGGATTGGAGTGGAAACTATTTCTGGTCAACGCCCCCTTATCAGCCCCATGAAATTAAGCAACGGTATCAGGATAGTGAAGAGGGGTCCTACCAGATAGAAAAGACCGCCGCAAAACTAGCCGCCTGGACTCGAGAGTTGGACACTAGCCGTCCTGTCGTGGCCAATTGTATTCTGCCTTCTGCCAGTTTTGAAACGGGCTACGCAGATGTGCTAGATGTCGTGGGATTCAGCTATCGTCGCGTTATGTACGATTATGCGAGGGAAAACTACCCGAATCAGGTTGTGATGGGTACTGAAAACTTGGGGCAGTGGCATGAGTGGAAGGCAGTCAAGGAAAGGCCATTTATAGCTGGCACTTTCCTATGGACCGGCATCGATTATATGGGAGAAGCGAATCAGGGTTGGCCTAGAAAAGGGGTAGGGTCTGGACTCTTGGACTTGGCTGGTTTTGAAAAACCGGCTTTCTACATGATGCAATCTTTGTGGTCTGAAAAACCCACTATTGGCATGTTTACCCAAACCAAAGAACGGTCCATCTATCAAGTGGATGAGGCGAGTGGAAAAGTAGTGGAGAAGAAGCCTGGTGCCTGGAAAAAGGCTTTATGGGGATGGCATGCGTTGAATGAACATTGGGATTATCAGGCAGGAGAGCAGGTCATTGTAGAAGTGATTTCCAAATGTCCAAGTTTAGAACTATTCTTGAATGGAGAAAGTCTCGGTCAGAAAAAGCTAGTTGATTTTGAAGACCGTATTTATAAGTGGGCGGTACCTTTTGCGGCCGGGACCCTGGAAGCTGTAGGGCAGATAGGGGAAACGGAAGTAAGGACTACGATACACACAAGCACCGAGCCCACTGCCATTGCGCTGAACGCCGATAAACAGCACTTGAAGGCGGATGGGTACGATGTAGTCCATCTGGTCCTGCAACTTCAGGATGAACAAGGTAAGGCAGTAAAGGCTAAGGATCAACTAGTCAACTTTGAAATAGAAGGACCTGCAACCTTTTTGGGAGTGGATAATGGAGCGATAGACAATGTACAGGATTTTCAGTCGAATCAACTAATAACGCATCACGGGAGAGCCTTGGCCATCATTCAGAGTAAAAGAGAAGCGGGAGTGATTAAAGTGCGTGTTTCTGGAGCCGGATTGCAAGAAAAAACGCTAGCATTAAACAGTAAATAACTTAACGCCTAAGTTCAAAACAATGAAGAAGTACCAACTATTTATTAACGGACAATGGATGGCCAGCAGCACTGGTCAAACCGACGATATCATTAATCCTGCTGATGAGAGCTTGGTCGGGCAAGTGGAAATGGCTTCGAAAGCAGATGCCGACAAGGCCCTCCAGGCCGCCGAAGCCGCCCAAGTAGCTTGGCGCCGGCTGCCCGCCCGCCAGCGCGCCGACTGCTTACGCGCCTTTACCAAAGAAATTCAGGCTAATCGAGAAGCATTAGCAGAATTGATCACCAAGGAGCAAGGCAAGCTCTTCAAGGTGGCTCAATTTGAAGTAGATGTCACTTGCTCCTTCATCGAATATGCTTGTGATTGGGCGCGGCAAATTGAAGGAGATATTATTCCTTCGGATAATCCAAATGAACAAATATTAATCCATAAAGTACCCAAGGGCGTAGTAGTGGCGATCACTGCCTGGAATTTCCCTTTGGCTTTGGCTGGCCGTAAGCTAGGCCCGGCTTTAGTGACAGGAAATACGGTTGTGCTAAAACCCACTCCAGAAGCACCACTTTCTACGCTCGAATTGTGCCATATTGCTAAGAAAGCTGGAATCCCGGATGGGGTAATTAATATGATCACCGGCGGGGTAGAGGCAGGGAAGGCCTTGGTGGAAAGCCCTATTACGAAGATGGTGACCATGACCGGCAGTACACCCACGGGACAAGCCATTGCACGCTCCGCTGCGAAGAATTTGACACATGTACAACTGGAACTGGGCGGAAAGGCACCTTGTATCATTTTTGAGGATGCCGATTTGGATGTTGCGGTGGAAGGCGCCCTGCATTCCCGTTTTGACAATTGCGGCCAGGTGTGTACTTGTAACGAACGCATGTATGTTCACGAAGATATTTATGAGGCTTTCATGGCGCGCTTCATGGCACGAGTGAGAGCGTTAAAACTTGGGGATCCAATGGAGGCCAGTACGGATATTGGACCCAAAATGAATCAAGCAGGAGTAGAGCACCTGGAGGCTTTAGTGTCAGAAAGTCTCGCAGCTGGAGCCACCATTCTCAGTGGTGGGAAGCGGCCCGAAGGTGCAGCCTTTGCAAAAGGATTTTGGTATGAACCCACCATCTTAGGTGGGGTGCAGCAGGATATGCGCATCGTACACGAAGAGCTTTTTGGACCAGTATTACCAGTAATCAAATTCAAGACATTTGATCAGGCCATTCAATATGCCAATGATTCTGAATTTGGCTTGGCGGCGATGGTCTTCACAAATGATATGAACAAGGTCATGCGCCTGAGCGATGAATTGGAGTTCGGAGAAATCTACATCAATCGCGGACATGGCGAGCAACACCAGGGCTTCCACAATGGCTTGAAGTTGAGCGGAACTGGCGGAGAGGATGGGAAATACGGCTTGGAGCAATATCTAGAAAAGAAAACTACCTATATAAAATACAAAGCGTAGATGAGCACGACAATAACGAAAATCGAAGTTCAACTTTTTCAAGTCCCACTGCCTGAGGTCCTTTCGGATGCGAAGCACGGGGATCATACCCATTTTGAACTAGTTACAGCTACTATTCAATTGGCAGATGGTAGTGAAGGAACCGGATACACTTACACTGGAGGTAAAGGAGGCTACGCCATTAAGGCGATGATAGAGAAAGACCTAGCCCCCGCGCTTATCGGGCAGGAAGGAACGGACGTAGAAGGTCTATATGACTGCATGGAATGGCACATTCACTATGTTGGACGAGGCGGCATTGCTTCCTTTGCCATTTCAGCGGTGGATATTGCCCTTTGGGATATTCGTTGTAAAAAAGCAGGCCAACCCCTATGGAAAATGGCAGGGGGAGCGAGTTCCTCTTGCAAAGCCTATTGTGGTGGGATCGATCTCCAGTTTCCTTTAGAAAAGTTGCTCCGCAATATCGAAGGATACTTGGCTAGTGGATTCAATGCGGTAAAGATCAAGATTGGAAGAGAAAAGCTGGAAGAAGACATTGAACGTATAGCTGCCGTCCGGGCATTGATCGGTGATGATATCACCTTTATGGTAGATGCTAATTATTCCATGTCAGTAGAGGGGGCGATCAAAGCGGCCAAAGCTTTTGAACGCTACGATATTCATTGGTTTGAGGAACCAACGATCCCTGATAATTATCTGGGCTACGCTGAGATTGCAGATGCGACCGGAATGCCGTTGGCTATGGGAGAGAACCTTCATACGATCCACGAATTTGGGTATGCCTTTGAACAGTCGAAACTCTCCTTCATACAACCGGATGCCTCCAATTGTGGCGGAGTTAGTGGTTGGTTACAAGTAGCGGAACGCTCCAGAAAGTATGGTATTCCAGTATGTTCTCATGGTATGCAAGAATTGCATGTGAGCCTGGTTTCTGCTCAGCCAAACGCAGGCTGGTTAGAGGTGCATAGCTTTCCCATTGATCAGTATACGCACCGGCCCTTGGTGGTAGAAAATTATCGAGCGGTAGCTCCGGATAAACCGGGAGTCGGTGTTGAATTTGATTGGGATAAACTGTCTCCCCACAAAGTAGACGCTTCGCTCAATTTTAAGGGCGTGATGTAGGAGGGGGGTGAAAATGATTAGTAAGCTATAAAGAAAATTAGAATGAATTCAACAATAATACCATTTGGAAAGCTCCATGAGGAGGAGGTGAGCTTGTATGTCTTAGAAAATAAGCAGGGCTTGCAGGTGAAAATCATGAACTACGGGGCAACAATAACCTCTATTTCCGTGCCTGATCAGCAGGGAGGACGAGTAGAGTTGGCTTGTGGCTTTGATACTTTCGAGGAATACTTTTCGGAAGCCTACCTTAAGAATGCTCCATATTTTGGCTGCACAGTAGGTCGCTATGCCAGCCGGATTAAGGATGGGAAATTTACCATCAATGGAAAAAACTATCAAGTGGCTTGCAATGATGGGCCCAATCATCTACATGGTGGCGTCCAAGGATTTGATAAACGAATTTGGACGGCGGAATGGATAATGGATCAAGGCCGTGAGGGGGTAAGTATGCGACTATCTAGTCCTGCCATGGAGGAGGGCTATCCTGGCCACCTAGAGGTGGAGGTTTTCTTCCGTTTAGGGGACAACAATACACTTACCATTAGCTATGAGGGGACAACGGACGAGGAAACACCACTCTCATTGACCAACCATACCTACTTTAATTTATCGGGTTTTCAAGATACCATCCTAAGACATCAGGCCCAGGTTTCAGCTGGCCATCATTTGAAGCCAGATGAAACCAATGTACCAGTAGGGGCGCTAGAAGCCTTGGATGGGCTGGCCGCTGATCTTCGGAAGCGCAAACCCTTACAGCAGGCTATTGCACAAATGGAAACGGGTTTTGAACACTATTTCCTCTTTGACAAGGGAGCCGGAGAATTGGCCGAAGTAGCCAGTTTCGAAGATCCTCATAGCGGAAGAAAGTTAGCCATTGCAACGACAGAGCCAGGGATGCTTTTTTACACAGGATACTTTACTTCGGATGAATTGAAAAGGAGTGAAACGGAGCGCTACGGCCGGTTTCGGGGCTTCTGCTGTGAAACCCACCGCTATCCCAACGGCCCGAACATCCCCGGATCACCAGGATCCACCTTGAGTCCGGGAGAACACTACCAGAGTACTACTACTTACCACTTTAGTTTTTAAGCGGAAGTAGAAATGAATATTCACAACAACAAGACAAAACAAAACCACTAATTATGATTGAAGGAATAGTTTGGGCCATCTTCGCTGGCCTTATGTTGGGCCTATATGCCCTTCCCGAAAAGTTTACGAAAGATTTCAAGTTTGAAAATACCTGGGGGCTCTTTTTTATGCTCACCATGTTTTTGGTGCCGGTGATTGCCTCTATCGGTTTAATTAAGGGCTTTGGTGAGGTGTTTGGTGCTGTATCCTCGGATATCCTATTGAAAATGGCAGGCGCCAGTTTTTTGTGGGGGATCGGTGTAATGATGTGGGGTAAGGCGATCAATCATATTGGTTTATCCTTAGGTTTTTCACTGTTTATCGGAACCGTGATCCTCGTCGGATCGATCTTGCCTTTTCTGGTGGATGGAGTGCCAGAGAACAAGGCCTTTATGACGATTATGGCTGGAATCTTAGTGGTGCTGCTGGGGGTGATTGCCAATGGCAAGGCGGGTTTGATCCGGGAAGCAGATGAAGTGGCCGCCAAGGGGTCGAAAATAGAAGGGGATAAACAGGGGTCTATGCTGACCGGTATTATGATAGCCGTAGTCGGAGGCCTATTGGCAACAGGGTTTAGCTATGCCAATGCAGTAGGTCGCCCTTCCCTGCATGAAGCGGCTCAGGCTGCTGGGAATGCAGATTGGGTTACAGCCGTCGCAGTGATGTTTCCCATTTTTATCAGTGGGGGAATTGTGATGGCGGTGTATTTCGGTTGGCAATTGAGTCAGAAAAAGGCCTGGCAAAGCTTTAAGACACCTCATTTCACGAAGAACTTCGGCTTGATCCTAATCATGGCCATTTTCCATTATGCGGCTTCTGCTGTATTTGCTTATGCCGCCTTCAAATTGGGTAATGTTGGAAATACAGTAGGCTATGCCATTTTCAATACGGCATCAGTGGCTACGGCAATCGTCAGTGGCTTGATAACCGGAGAATGGATACAGGCCTCGGGTAGAGCTAAAAACTACCTATACCTCGGTTTAGGGTGTATGGTCGTAGGAATTATTATCGTCGCCGTTGGTAATGGTCTGGCCAGCTAGCCGGGCTTAGCTCAATCGGCTATTCAACAGACAAAACAGAAAGTACAATGAAGAAAGTAGTCACCTTTGGTGAGATCATGTTGAGATTGACTCCCCAAGGGCATCGCCGGTTTTCACAGGCGAGCAACTTTGACGTGGTGTATGGAGGAGGGGAGAGTAATGTCGCAGTATCCCTAGCCAACTATGGCTTACCGACGGAGTTCGTCACTTGTTTACCGGATAATGATATGGGAGATTGTGCGTTGATGGCCATGCGAAAGTATGGGGTCGGTACGCAATTTATAGCCAGGGAAGGGGAGCGTTTAGGTATCTATTTTTTGGAGATAGGTGCCGTCAGTCGTGGAAGCAAGGTCGTTTATGATCGAGCACATTCAGCCATCTCCACCATGCGCCCCGGAACGATAGATTGGGAGGAGGTATTCCAAGATGCCCAATGGTTCCATTGGACCGGGATCACACCAGCTATCTCTCAAAGTGCGGCTGACTGTTGTTTAGAGGCCATCGAAGCGGCCAATCGCCTTGGCGTCACGGTTTCGACCGATCTAAACTATCGCAAAAACCTATGGACGTATGGAAAGAAGCCAGCGGAAGTAATGCCCGCCCTGGTGGCTGGCTGCGATGTCATTCTGGGGAATGAAGAAGATGCAGAAAAGCATTTTGATATCCATCCAGAGGGCGTAGATGTGACCAAGGGAGATACAGTAGATGCTCAAGCCTATATCTCAGTCGGCCAGCAATTAAGGCAGCGATTTCCTAGGGCTAAAAAGGTGATCATTACGCTGCGTGGATCCATTAGTGCTTCGCACAACAGCTGGACAGGCGTACTGTACAATGGTAAGGACCTACTACAGGCACCCACCTATCAAATTACCCATATCGTAGATCGAGTTGGAGGAGGAGATAGTTTTATGGGCGGCTTGATCTATGGCCTCCTCAAATGGCCTACCGATGATCAGCAGGCGCTCAACTTTGCCGTTGCTGCCTCTTGTTTGAAGCATACCATTTATGGAGATGCCAATCTCGTGACGGTAGAGGAGGTACTGAAACTCATGACCGGAGATGCTAGTGGCAGGGTAAGCCGGTAAACCGCTACTTTTTGAACGAATTGCCTATTCATGAAACATATAAAATACAAAACATGAAAACGAACGAAAAGCAAGGAAACAATAGCATATTTTTCAGGGTGTGGATGGCCCTGATATGTGTTGTATTCATAATGGGATGTGAAACCACTTCTAATCAGCAAAACTACGAAAGCATGCAAGAGATTTCTGACGAAGATCTTGATCGACTAGGGATTACCAATAAGGATAAACTTAGCGCAGCCTCCAAACGTGCTTTGGCATGGCCCAAAATCGGAAATGAGTGGTTTGGGGAATTTCAAGTGTTCGACTTGAAAGGAGATCTAGCTTACGAAGAAGGAGTGGTACGAAGAGACCCAAGCGCCATTGTCCAGGTGGATGGAAAGTACTTCGTATGGTATTCCAAAAGCGTCGGGACTACTGATGGCTTTGCTGGAAATATCGAAAAAGACAAGGTATTTCCCTGGGATCGTTGCGACATTTGGTATGCCACTTCCGAAGACGGTTGGACTTGGAAAGAGGAAGGAATGGCCGTAGGCCGTGGTCCGAAAGGAGCATACGATGATAGGAGTGTATTCACTACCGAAATCTTAGCTCATGAAGGAAAATACTACCTCACCTATCAAACGGTGAAATCCCCGTACAATGTTCGGGTGAAAAACCAAGTGGGTTTGGCATGGGCAGACTCGCCTCATGGACCTTGGACCAAAAGTGAGGAACCTATCCTTAGCCCAGCAGATAACGGTGTTTGGGAGGGAGAAGAAGACAATCGCTTTAGGGTGGTCAAGAAAGGAGATTTTGATAGTCATAAAGTACATGATCCTTGCTTGCTGGCGTACGATGGGAAGTACTATCTATATTATAAAGGAGAGCAAATGGGGGAGGAGATCACTTTTGGTGGCCGCCAAATCCGACACGGCGTGGCCATTGCGGATAATCCGCTGGGACCTTATGTAAAGTCGGACTATAATCCGATCTCTAATAGCGGGCATGAAATTTGTGTATGGCCTTATAATGGTGGGATAGCCTCTTTAATCACCACCGATGGTCCTGAAAAAAACACCATACAATGGTCTCCAGATGGGATCAACTTTGAGATCATGTCTGTGATCAAGGGCGCTCCACACGCCATTGGGCTCAACCGTAGTCTGGATACGGAGGCTGCTCCTTTTGGTGCTTTGGAGTGGGGACTCACGCATCAATATAAAACCTATAACTACCAATACATTCGCCGCTTCCACGGCAAGCGTCGGACGACGCATGTTGCCAAGGGGGAGAGTGCGAGCCGGTAATATGAAAGCATCGGAAGTCCTCGCGGACTTCTGATGCCTTCCTCACAAGACTAATTCTGACTTTCCTTACCTCTATAATCAAAAAGGAGCCTAAATTGCAGAAGAGACAGAATCACCAATTCAAAAATTGCTCTTCATGCGACCTACCTACCTTTTGCTTCTCCTGCTATCCATACCGATCGTACTCCCGGCCCAATCTCCACTTCGTATTCTCAACTTTCAAGGCGACAATGGCTTCCAACACGATTCCAAAGATGAGGCATTACAAATGATCAAGTTGCTGGGGATAAAGAATGATTGGGAAGTACGTACCACCGCTGACATTGGCGTATTTACCGACGATCAATTGAAGGATTTTGATGTGTTAGTTTTCAATAATAACTGTGGTACGGATGGGCCGATCTTTACTGCAGGGGCCGCTCAAGCTTTACAAACTTACATCAGGAAGGGTGGCGGCTTTGTAGGCATCCATTGTGCCGGAGCCATTTGGAAGGAAGAGGAAGGTTTTCAGGAATGGTATGCCAAACTGATTGGAACAACGCTAATTGCACATCCAGAAGTCCAGCCCGCTACGCTGGATGTAGAAAACAGCTCACACCCTGCTACTGCACATCTACCCAGCCGCTGGGAGATGAAGGATGAATGGCATATCTTCTCTAGCAATCCACGTCCGAAGGTAAATGTGCTTATCTCTCTTGATGAAAGCACCTATAATGCAGAGGATGGATTAAAGATGGGAGGGGACCACCCTTTCACTTGGTATCACTACTATGACGGCGGACGTTCCTTCTTTACGTCCTTGGGCCATGCCGAGGAGACCTATCAGGATGCCAACTTCCAGAAAATGATCCAAGCGGCTATACTTTGGGCAGGGGGGCATTCAGCTGAGCCTAGGTCTTTCCCTGACTATGGCCTATTGTTGGATCTGGATGCTGACCAAGGGGTCAAGGTGGTAGAGGGCAATCGGGTTACCCGCTGGACCAACCAGGTTCCAGGTGCTGCAGCAAGGGACTTTATACCTCACGATTACGGGCTTAGGCTGCGTAAGCCTGGTTCTGGTCGACCCCTGCTGAAACGAGCCTGCACAGATTTAAATGGCCATAATGCTATTTCCTTTCAAGAGGATGAGTTGATTAACGATGAGGAGGATGCTTTGGATTTCTTACTCACAGGCAGTGGCTATACCTGGCTCACGGTAATTAAGCCTTATGCAACCGCCGATCCAGATGGAAGTACTGAATTTGGAGTGTATAGGCTGAAGGATGTCAATTCCTTTATGGGTAATCTTCGAAATGGCGGGCGTTATGAAGGCCTCTGGGGTTGCTTTGATGATGATCTCACCGTCTGGTGTGGATCCCGTTCGGGGGTAAGCTTTGGGCGATTTGATGAAAACAACCCCAAATTGTCCGGGCCTAAATTGGAACCCGACCAGTTCTATCTCATTGCCGCCAGAATGGGAGCAGGAGTAGGCACAGTCAATATTGAACTCTTCGTGAATACACCGGATGCTGTAGCAAGCACTAGTTACCCTGTTAGCGAAGCCTCGAATCCCTCAAAGCTGGCCATTGGAACCGAAAGAGATGCTACCAATCATCCTGGCTCAGAATCTTTTGATGGAGAGATAGCCCGCTTTCTTATTTATGAGCGCCCATTATCAGACCAGGAACTGGGTCAAGCTATGCAATACCTGAGGCAAACCTACGGCTTGAAATAAGATACTCTTAGGTTCCTATCGTATATTTGAGAAGAAACCAATCAGGACTGGCATTATGCTAAAATCGATACTTCTGCCTATCGGATTATTATACCTAGGCGTCCAAGAATTAAGGGCCACTCATCAAACATTCTCCGATGTCGAACGGAAGATGCCCCCCCTCCATTCATCCGATTCTTTACGCTTGGTCTGGACTTGTTCTGCCCCTTTCGAAAAAGTAGAAAGTGTGGTCTATGACGCTACTAGGGCATGTATCTATGTATCGAACGGGAAGGCTTACGGCCTTGGGCAGGATGGATTTATCTCCAAAATATCCCTGGATGGTGAAGTAATTGATCTCAAGTGGATCAAAGACCTAAATCGGCCGACAGGCATGGCGATGTATGGAGACCGCTTATATGTGGCGGATGTAAACGCCTTGTTGATTATTGATCCAAGTACAGCCTCCGTATTGAAAAGGCTAGAGGTGCCTATCAACTATGGTATAAACGATGTAGCAGTTAGTGAGGAAGGCACCGTATTCGTGACCGCCTCTGCGATCCATGCCATTTTGAGGCTTGTGGAACAAGAATTGGAAATGTGGGTACAAGAGGAAGCGCTGATGCAATGGGCAAATGGAATTCAGGCTCGACCAGGCGCTTTGTTAGTGGGTGGGGAGCATTTGGTGCGGATTGATTTGGATAGTAAAGATATAGCAGTGATGGCAACAGAACCAAAGGTTCGGGATTTTGAAGGCGTAGCACAGATGGAAGCAAAAACCATTCTTGCCAGCACGGTAGAGAATAGCGCACTATATCTTATCCAAGGAGGGAAAAGCAGTCTTTTACTTCAGCCAGAGGGTTATTTCGGAGACCTAGAGTACCTGCCGAAGGCCAAAAGACTGATCATTGCCGAAGGAAACCATCAGCAAAAGACCTATAGTGTTCGGTGCTACGCGCTTTGGTAATCTATTTCTTCTACTTCGAATTTAGCATAGCAAAAGTCTCCATCAGGCAGGTTCCAAACGGCTTCTGCATAAAAAGGAACCTGTAAAGCCTGTACTAAGCGATAATCCTTGCAATGCGTGGTCCATTTTTCGAGACGCTCATCATCCATGTGCCGCTTGGCTTTGAAATGTGTAATCTGTCCCATTTCATTGAAATGAAATACGCCTTCCACCTGGATATGCTTGTCTGCGTAATGAATTTTTGCCGATTGCTCATCGACCGGAGTCCACGAGAGCCTTTCAGATGGCAAAAGCGCAGTAGGAAACCAAACGGCTTCTGCCAGCCAGCGGAGAAACTCTCCCTGGTCCGTGGCCTTACCTTTAGCGTTGACAATAGGGAGAATAGAAAGAAGCTTTACTTTGAGATTCCCTTTTCCTCGGATGTACTTGTCAACGGCAGAGAACCACGAAAGCTTTCCTCTCCATAAAAACCCAGGAGGGAAACAAGTAAAATATTCTTCTCCCCGGATTGGCTTCCATCTATGTTTCAGGCTCTGCCTAAACCACCCCTTGTGCTTTAGCTTTACTTGCCTAATGTAAGCCTGGCCCTCTGCCATCGCATATTTGAAGTATCGTTGCACAGGAAGTGGCAGATCCTTCAGCGATTCTGAAGTATAAATAGGAGTAGGAGTATCCTCAGTGGAATGAAGTAAATCCTCTAAGCCTGCTTTTACCTCAGTTTGTCTAAATAACTGACTTCCGCGGCCCAATAATAAAATAACAGGTACTAGGACTAACAGAACGGTGATACTTGTAACCATTATTGACGTATTTCGTTTGTTCATACAAAGAACGGGAGGTGAGCAATAGTGTGCGATGATCAAAGTCACTGGCGTAATTGATTGAGCTTAACCACAGGCAATTTCTTTAGCCCTATCTTGATTTCTTAGGTTGTAGTTGAAAGGAGAGGAAATGGCGTTTTTTGACTTTAATCCAACATGATTTTCTCTAGTGTCTCACACTATTTATAGTACCTTTAGGTTCCATTTTTAAACAAGTAACTTATCGGATAACTTTTAGATTCGACGATTTAACAGAACAGCGCAGACAGAACGGTGAAATGCTACCATTCAATTTCTGTACACAAAGTTATCTGGGAAATAACACGAATTGATGAGGGAAAAAAAAGCCGTCCTCCAGGCAGTTGCCATGGAGGTGTTTCAGCAACGCGAAGAAAAAGATTGGTACCTCTCCAAATTGGATCGTTTGCTTCAAG
>JAHQWA010000393.1 GCA_019634045.1 Saprospiraceae bacterium | reverse complement strand
GATAGAACTGGCAATTCTGATTTTGTCTGTACCCCCTCTCACGGATAGGCTATGATTTTGCTGCAGAGCAGAATTGCTAAACAGCAGATCTACCCAATCGGTATTGGGAAGGGATTCGGTACCTACTCCAACACCCGAACGATACTGTTGTAAGACATCTTCGGGGAAGGCACCTGGCTGAGCAGAATTGAAGGCTTCCATGTACCCTATGGCGTCTAGAAAGTTCAGGTTTTGCGCTATGCCCTGACTACCAACATAACTATTTAGGGTAGTGGTGATTTTTCCTTCCGCTCCTCTTTTGGTGGTAACTAGAATTACCCCATTGGCTGCCCTGGATCCATAGATAGCTGAGGCAGAGGCATCCTTAAGGACAGAAATAGATTCAATATCATTAGGGTCTACACCATTGATATCATCTGGAATACCATCGATGAGCACCAGTGGATTGTTTTTGGATCCATTGCCCAAGGTGCCGATTCCCCGGATTCGCAGCACGGCATTATCATTGCCTGGCTGCCCGCTGGACTGCACCGCAGTAAGCCCTGGTACTAGGCCCGCCAAACCCTGAGATGTTTGTATGACGGGTTGTCTGGTCAATTCTGCTGCTTCTACTACCTCTACAGAACCCGTAAGATTAACCTTCTTTTGTACCGCATAGCCTACCACCACGATTTCTTGTAAATCTGTACCTTCTTCTAAAATGATATCAATGGTAGTTTGTTGTCCAATAACTACTATCTGATCTGTAAATCCCGTGTAGGAAAATCGCAATTGTTGTGCGGTGGTAGGAACTGCTAACTCGTATCGCCCATCGACATCAGTGACTGTTCCGGAAGTGGTACCTACCACTAAAATGTTGACTCCAATTAGAGGTTCGTTGTTGCTGGCATCTACCACGGAACCAGAAATCGTCCGCTGTTGTGCCACAGCAACACTAGCCCAAAATATGAGAACAAAGACTAAGGCTTGTTTCATAACAATGAGTTTGTTTGTTGAAAGTGTTGACTATTCTATTCGTAAATCGCTGTAAACCAATGTCGTGTCTGTGGTACATGTTTGATGATCACCCTTTAGTTGGGGGCACCCTTTTTTTGGCTGACACTTCGTTGCTTTCCTTAGCCGTATCTTACAGATATGGCCTGCGGAAAGTGCCTAGTCTCAGCAAAAAAATGACGCTTTTCTCTTCCAAAAGCAATCCTCAAATATGCACTTAATTAAAAGCATTGTATCTCAAAAATGCTACAAGGAACATTTTTGTTAGGTCTTTCAAGTACGAGTTGTAGGTGTTTGGTTAATAAGGGTTTATCTAAAATGAACCGGTTAATTGTTTGATGATTTTCTTCAACGCTAGATAGCAGAGTGGTACCACAGTTAATAAGCTTGTAGTGACTGATACAGAAAGGACTAGCATTTTCTGGGTGTCCCCAGAGACTGGATTCCAATGGGTGATCATAATCGGGGTCAAAGAACAGTACGATTTCCCCTACTTCTTGTAATTGATCCCAATAGATATCGATGGTCACTTGATCGCTTTCCAAAGCTGCCACATAGGCATTAGGTTGCAGCGTCGGTCTTAGCTTGCCATTCCTTATGTTGTCAGGCCGAAAGACATCCAGCGAAGGCTTGATTTTCAAGGCAATATTCTCTCCTTTAGGCCTTCGTTCCGGTGTCCAGAATTCAAAAGATTCTATGCCAATATTTGGCGGAGGATCTTGCCGGCCAAAGTTGGAAACCGCTGGGTTTTGATGATTGAATAATGACAGTATGCCCGTTATCCTCGATTGAGACGTTTTAATGGCTACGGCCTCATTGGCCATGAAGCATAGAAAGCCATATTGATCCGCCTTCAAAGCTTTTGAAAATGCTATTTCGACCTCCTGTTCCCCTTCTCGTAATTCTATTGTTATTTCTTCCAGCAAAACATCTGGCGTGAAATTGAAAGCTTTACTACTTTCCCGAAGTTGCACTTGTAGTGTCGTGGACTGTTTTGCTTGAAAAAGGGCGTGAAAAGTATAGTTCGTATCCTTTTGCAGGGGCAACAATTGAGCAGAAGAGACGCTTAAAGGCTTCCAGGAGCCATCGAAGGGGATCTCCGAAAGGACTAGCCGTTGATCTGTCTCAACACGCGCTTTCTTCATTTTATTCGTCGGATCTTCTAGATGGACCCTGGGAATACTCTGGCCAACTCTATTTAAGCGTATTTGCAATTCTTTGATGTTCTCTTCTTCCGCAATTGCCCTTGGTTTGATTCCTAGTTGAGTGGCCAATGCTGCGGCCATTCCAACTGCTTGCGCTCCATGTGCACAAGTAGCCATGACCCGGGAAGATCCAAAGGCCACGTGAGAAGCACTAATGATCCGGCCAGCCAAGAATAGATTTTCTATATCCTTACTGTAAAAGCAACGGTACGGAATCTGATAAATACCTTTAGAATGCCATTGATTGCAACTTGGATTGTCTCCCAGCACGCCATCAGCCGGATGCAAATCCATTGCCCAACCACCAAAAGCCACCGCGTCAAAATGTTCATTTTGATCTACTAAATCCTGTTGTCTTAGGATATAGTCCCCGATGAAACGACGGCTCTCCCGCTTACCAGGAATAGTACCAACCCATTCCAAGGTGAGATTTTCTGCTTCCGGGAATTGGCCACTATTTTTAACATGATCCCAAAGTCCATAAACAACACTCCAGAGTGTCCACTTAATATCTTCTGATTGGTGGATGGTATCTAGGCGACCACCGTGTTCTACCCACCATAAGCTACACCCATGGTCTTTGACATTGTACTTCCGGATTGCCGGTAGTTCACCCACATTCTTCATAGCATATGAAGGAGCTACATACTTCACGGGTTTGCCCACATCTTTGGTGTAGAAGTAAAGGGAATGCCCTAAGAGTTCGCCATAATCTTCGATATCAGGTGCAAAACCTTCGCCAAATTCATCCGGTGACTCGGCTCCCATCCGGAAGGAGGCGCCTGCCTGGAAGGCCAGTACACCGTCGCCGGATGCATCACAGAAAAGGGATGCTTTTAGATAATACTCCGTTGAGTTTTGACTGCAGAATCCTCTAACGGCCTGGATGTGCCGATCGTCTCCCTTGTCAATCTGATAGACTGAGGTATTGAGTAGCAAAGTAATAGTCTTTTCTTCGTATACCTTCTCCAACAAGATGGTGTCCAAAATCAGCGGATTTCCCTCTTTGTTACGGTATAGGTTTTCTACTAAGATCTCATCGATGACACCGCCTTCTCTAGCCCAACGGTTGTTGTTGCCCATATGTGAAGTGGCACCCAATATCCATAACCTAACTTCACTTGAAGCATTGCCGCCCAATACGGGACGATCCTGAACCAAAATAACTTTGATTCCAGCTCGAGCAGCGGTTAAGGCGCAACATACTCCTGACATTCCGCCACCGACTACTACGAGATCTGCAGTATATTCCTTAATCAGATTCTTCCGCTGCGAAGCAAACCCTTCTTTGATCATCTTTCTTGCTTTTCGTTTTGTACTCCCTATTGGGAGGTGGACCGCTATACTGCAGCCCTTGGTCTAAGTATTCCTAAAGCGTATTTTTCGGTTAATAATGATCGGCGTAAATGCTACCAGCGTTCCCATTCCTATGACTAGCGCCTGTGCATCCGTTGCATTGATTCCAAGTCCAATGATCATCAGACCGACGGTTACCAAAGCAATGCTTAACACTTTTAAACCGAATTGATTTTGATTGCTGGCAGTAGTTTGCTTTACGACAACAGCTTCTTGTTGCCGAACCGCCAAGTTGGCCATATAGACCTGATAGTCAGGGCTAATGAAGTTTCTTTGTAGGGCCCAAATTTCGTATGCCCCGAGCAATAAGAAGGGCAAAATTGAACCCAAAAGCATTTCTTCCGCTCTACTAAGGCTAATTCCAAAGACATAAGGACTGCCGAATTTGAAAAATAGGTTGATGGCCAAGCTGATCAAGGTTATGGCAAGGATAGATTTGCCGGTCTGCCGCTTAGAAAAGATCGCCCAAATCGGCGGACCATACAGGGAACAACCTGTAACAGCCCCCACACTTAACACTACTTCTACTATACCTCCAGCAGCTGGGACTAGTAGGGCTACGATAATGGTTCCGACACCAAATGAGAGGGTAGAGACTCTAGCAACCCACATGAGTTTCGTATTGCTAGCCTTTGGGTTCCATACCTTGTACAGGTCATTTGTAAATACCGCAGCAGAAAGATTCAGCGTAGTATTCACAGAGCTTGCCGTGGCAAAGATCATCCCGCCTAACATTAGGCCAAGCATCCCGGCCGGCAACACTTCTTTGCACATTAATAAATAGGCTCCCTCATTCTCAAGCCCGCTTAGATCGCCTTGCACGGCTCTAAATAACATCGGCGGCAACATCCAGAGTAAGGGACTGATCGTGTATAATCCACCAAATAACAAGCCGACCTTCTTTGCGTCAGCCACCGTATTTACACTAGTGTAGCGCTGAACATATGCCCAGTTACCTCCAATAAATATCATATTGTACACCAGGAAGGCCCCTAAAAATAAAGGGCTATATTCTCCGGCAATCAGCTGGAAAAAATCTTCTGGGACTTTGCTCGTAAAACCTTCCCATCCTCCGACATGGCGCAAAGCCAACGGAACTACGATGATAACTGCTGCCGTTAGTATTACAAACTGCAATACGTCCGTAATCATGACTGCCCACAAGCCACCTACCGCCGTGTAAATCATGATTAACACGCCCAACAAAATTACACAAGCCGTAATGGAGAACCCAGTTGATACGTTGACTAGCTTAGCGACCGGATACAAGAAGGCTCCAGCATAGGCCAGGGATAAAAAGAGGATGAGGTAGGTATAAAATTGTTGAGCCTTTTCCCCCAAACGCTCCCGCACAAACTCCGCCGCGGTTAAAACACCGGTTTTGCGCCATGGTCCTGCAATGAAAAGCCCCACTAAAATGCCTCCAATACACATCATCCACTGGATAGAAACAGAGACCATCCCAAACTGGTAAGCGATGGACCCCCACACGACGAAAGTACCCGCAGAGAAGAAGCTCATAAATAAGGATAAGCTACTGATTCCCCAAGGAACTGCACCTCCGGCAGCAAAAAAGGACTTCATATTTTTTCCACTTCTACTGAAGGAAAGGCCTACTGCCACAACCAGCAAGGAAAAGAGGAGAATAATGTAGTAATCTACTTTGCTCATGATCTGAGGTGAATTTGTTGGCCTGGCCTGGTCTGGCCTGCTTTATGATTCAAAGGTAATAAATTTTGAATATTGAGCAAATTTTGAAGCATTTTTAAAATGAATAAGACGTTTAAAGAATTAAATTTGGTTGAGCATTTCAATTATCTGCTGATGCGCTCATTTGCGATCGGAGAAGCAACGCTTTATATCGTGTAAGCTTGGCCATTAGGTTTAGTTGCTGGCTATATTTGGACGCATAATTCTTGCCCAAAAAAACGTATTTTAGCGTCTTAGGCCGCTTTAGAGATTCAATCCCTCCAAAAAAGGCACAACCGTATCGACCTCTATTATCATGACAGAATTGACTCGTGCAGGAAATCATTTTGAACCCAAGTACAAAAAACTGGCAGATCTAATAATAGCTCAGATTGAAACGGGAGAGTATGCATTGAATCAACAGATCCCCTCTATCAAACAGCTGTCCAAAAGGTATAAAATGAGCCGGGAGACTGTTTCCAAGGCTTTGAACTTATTGAGTGAGCAAGGGATTATCAAGGCGGTCTATCGGCAAGGATATTTTGTGCAGAAGCTGGATATCAAGATCGGCTACCGAATCTTCTTATTGATGGATAAGGTGACAGAGTTTAAGAACCGAATGTATGAGGCATTTTTAGAGGAGATCGGGGATAGCGGAGAGGTTCACGTCTTTTTCCATCACCACAACTATGAGGTTTTCAAATCTTTGATCCTCAATAATCTAAAGAACTATACGCATTTTGTGGTTGTGACCTACATTATGGAAGATGTCGAGGAAATCCTCAACCAAATTCCAGCCGATAAGCGCATCATCCTCGATAATCCGGAACCTCAACTGGCTGGAGAGTATGCCATGGTATATCAGGACTTCGAAACGGATATCTACAACTGTTTGACAGAAGCTTATTCCCGGCTAAAGCACTATCAGAGGTTAGTACTCGTTAGTGCACATTCTCGCTGGGGAGCACCTCAAGTAATCAAGGGCTTCAAGCACTTTTGCCAAGAGCATGATTTTGAAATCGAATTGACGGATGAAATTATTCCCGAAGAATTCAAGAAGCAAAGCGTGTATATCTTTTTATCCAATAGCGACCGAAAAATGGTTAGTGCTATAAAACTATGTCGAGCCCTAAACTATGAAATTGGAAAGGATATCGGCATTATCTCCTATAATGACACCTATGCGAATGAAGTCTTAGCCGGAGGCATCTCGGTCATCAATACCGACTTTGCCCAAATGGGGAGAACGGCCGCATCTATTCTCTTGAAGGGGGAAAGAACAGCCATTGTCAATCCTTCGAAACTGATATTACGAGCCTCCTTGTAGGGCTTCATTGGGCAGGCATTCCCAAAAGATAAATGCCAAGTAGGTCTAAGCTTTTCATTTTTCATGTATCTTAACATCATGAATGCGTTATCATGAATCTATGTAAACGCTCTAGCTTTTATATGCTTATGGGATCCCAATAACAAAGAAAAACAAACCACAATAAACTTATGCATACCGCTTTCTCTCGACAAATCCTGTATTGTATTTTTCTGGTATTAATTCAACAAACACTCCATGCTCAATTTGGACCAGAGCAAGTCTTGACGACTTGTGAAGTCTGTGAAATATCCAGTGTAGCGACCGGCGATTTGGATAAGGATGGGAGTCCAGATATAGTTATTGCTGGCCGCCAAGATGGGAAAATCGTCTGGTTGAGGAATAAGGGGCAAGATCAATTGGATTCCGTTAAGGTACTTTTTGATAGCCAACAACATATTGGTAAAATCTACGTATTAGATCTTGATCAAGACGGCTGGGAAGATATTCTTTACATCGCTGAATATGACTACCAAATGGCCTGGCTGAAGAACGAAGGGAAGGGGCAATTTCAAAAAGCACAGGTCATTGCCTCAAAATTAGAACAACCTGAAAAGATAGCTTTGGCGGATTTTGACCAGGACGGTGACATGGACATTATTACTGGTTCTTATGGAGGTAGTAGTATCCGTTTATATGTCAATGCTGGCAAAGGTGAATTTGAGGAACCTATTCCACTTTTAAAGAACATTTCACAGGTCAGGTATCTCTACGCTACTGATCTGAATGATGATGGACTGGAAGACATTATTGTAGCGACCAGGGGACGAATGGACTGGTTTAAGAATGAGGGAGAGAATCTCTTCTCAGAAAGACAACAGATAGCTGCTGAATATGCTTTGGAAAACCTGAAGGAGTTGTACGTGGCCGACTTTACGGGGGATGGGAAAAAAGACATTGTATTTATTTCCTATTCTTTTGGCCCGTTTCTATACGCGGGTACTGCTGAAGGCCAGTTTTCGGGAAAAAGCCAAATTGACGATCAGCTGGGGTCAGTTGCTACCGGTATTCCACTGGATGTGGATGGGGATCAACAACTGGACCTAGTACTGAGCACTGCAGAACATAGGAATGCGAAGATTGTATGGTTTCAAAACCGGGGAGGGGGATCGTTTTCTCCTGCACAGATCGTAAAAGGCGGGACTAGACAGGAGGAAGCTTTAAGCAGTGCCGACTTAGATGGTGATGGCTACCAGGAGATTATTTCTGGTTCAAGATCAGATGATGTTGTCGCCTGGTATCGATATCAAAAGGATAAAAATAAATTGGAATCTCAAACCCTATTAGCTCCCCAAGCTATTATTCCCATCAACGTGTCCAGCGCAGATATAGATCAAGATGGAAAGGTTGATATACTTTTCACTTCCTTAAGAGACAACAAAATCGCTTGGTACCGGAACTTGGGCAAAGGTAGTTTTGGAAAACAGCAAATCATTCCGAGCAGCCTAAGCTCTCCCAGGAACCTTTACGTCGTGGATTTAGATCAAGATGGGGATCCAGATGTATTTTCTTCCAATGGGGAAACTGGTAAAATGGTATACTTTGAAAATCAGGGGAAAGGCATCTTCGCCAAGCAAAAGGAAATTGGCGAACCTCATTCTAACCTCTGGTCCATTTTCGCTACTGATATAGATCAAGATGGAAGATTAGATATAGTGGTTGGTGCACAAAGTGGGAATAATGTGACTTGGTATCGGCAAGGAGCAGGACAAACATTCAGCCTAGGTGGTGTTATTGCAGGAAAAAGGAAAGCCTATGGTACCCAGTCGGTTTACGCGGCTGACCTGAATGGAGACGGCTTGGTAGATGTCTTATCTGCTTCTGTATCAGACGATAAAGTAGCTTGGTATCCAAATTTAGGAGGTGGCAATTTTGGCCCACAAAGCATTATCATGGGAAGAGCGGATGGAGCCAATCGAGTTCGAGCCGCCGATCTAGATGGCGATGGAGACCAAGATGTAGTGGCCACCTTAGAATATGCTGGAAGAGTGGTTTGGTTCAAAAATGATGGAACTGGGCAATTTGAAGCACAGAAAGATCTGCAAGATGGAGTTTCTTTTGCTTCCGCACTATTCGTTGCTGATGTAAATCAAGATAAGCGGCTGGATGTAGTTTATGGCTCCAGAGATGGCGCATTGTACTGGAATCAGAATACAGGTAAGGGGACTTTCCAGGAAACGAAGATAATAGCAAAGGATGTACTAGGACTTAGTGGTTTAAATGAAATCCACGGTGCCGACTTTGATCAAGACGGCTATATAGATCTCACCACTATTTGTAGCTACATGGACAAGGTAGTATGGTTTAAGTTCAAGCCATAACATCAGTGAAAGGGCAAAGGTAGGAATAGCGGTCAGGTATAGGCGTAATCCTGCTAGCTGCAAGTAGATTTACTCGGTTGCTTTATCGGTTCTAGCTTGTCATCCAGAAAAGATAAATTACCATTTTCACTTTCACCTTTCTATTTTTCCCGTAATTTGACAGCAATGAATGTGCTTCTCAAAAAGACTTTTCATTTATTTTCGCACCATATTCTGGAAATAATCTTCAAAACAATGAAAAACAAACCAACTTTCAAGATCCTATCTGTTGTATTGATTTTAGGAATTGCCTTTGCCTTTATGGCCCACGGACATAAGCATGATGATACCACTCATACCCATCATCATGGAGAGGCTGATCACCATCATTCGCCTAATACAACTGCATCCAACAGCGATACTCCGATAGAGAAGGCCAGACTGGTTACTGGCCAGGGAGACTTTATTTTCTCTTGGGATGAAGGCTTGACCGCCGCCTTTCCGGAGGAAGCCAAGGAATTTGAACCCGGTATGCATGGTGGTTTTAATGAAGACCCTGAGACGGGGATTGTGTATACAGGAATTCCTGGCTACGGGCTTTGCGCCATCAGTCCTAACCTCAAGGACTGGACAAAAATCGGTACGGATGAACGCTTAAAAGATAATATCCATGGGATTGTGTTTTTTGTGCATAAAGGAAAGAAGCATCTGGCGGTGGCACAAGAAGGCAAGCGGGTATTAGTCCTCAATATAGATGGTACGATTGTTAGTGATATCCTCAAGCCCAGAGGAGTTGAATTTGACTTTGTTCCAGCCAATGACTTCTTCGCTTCTAAGGGGAGTAATTTTGGCGTAACAGATGTCACTTACCTCGATGGGGTGATCTATGCTACGCATGGATATTCCAAGGGTGACTTTATCCTCACCATCGAAGAAGTAGATGGTTCTTGGACTTGGGGAAAACTAGCTTGGGGTGGAAAAGGTAAGGCACCTGGACAATTCCAGACCGCCCATGGAATTTATGCACAAGAAGGTCATTTATATGTAGCCAACCGCGCGGCGGGGCAAGTGGTGAAATTCAGAAAGGATGGCGCATTCCTGGAAACCTTTGATAATATCCCAGAAGGAAGCTTAGTTTGCAATGTTTCGTATAAGTCAAAGCATTTCTTCTTCAACGCCTTAAGAGCGGTTGGCGACCAGAAATCAGCACCCATCTACGCTCATACCGGTGACGAACTGGTTTCTACGATCATTCCTGGAGATTTGGGAATCCCGGTTTTAACCAATATCCACCATGTCTGGCCACATTTTGTGGAAGAAGGTGGGGAGTCACAGTTATACCTACTGGTTCACGGTTGGAATAAAGGCAAATTCGCGGTCTTGAAATTGGAAGAATAAGTCATGAACTTGAGCGTTGGCCCGGTGGTAGGCATTTTAAAGAAACTAGACTGCCTACCACCAAGCCAGCTCTTACTGTAGAATTTTACGTCACTCCTCCATTTCAAACACCGTCACCACAAATCCGTGATCAGAAGGATAGGGAATGAGCCTTCCATTCAAATAGATG
The DNA here is from genome assembly GCA_019634045.1 of Saprospiraceae bacterium. Lineage (GTDB taxonomy): Bacteria > Bacteroidota > Bacteroidia > Chitinophagales > Saprospiraceae > DT-111. The sequence goes on along the minus strand of JAHQWA010000393.1, from coordinate 14,106 downwards.
GACTCTCCTAAATGTCGCTGATCTGAGAAGGCGTGGATAGGATGTAAGGTCTTGCCTTTGTAAAAGATGTAATCAATTCGATGTTCATCGCGCTTGTCTTTGCCGTTCCAGGTGATGCCAGGGTGGGTGATGGGACTGGGGTGAATGCTACGGTAAGTATCGATTAAGCCCAATTCCTCAATGAAACGAGTGGCATACCAGGGCACGATTAGATCATTGTGTGCTATTTGTGTCTCGGGGCCCCAATCCAGATGAGAGGGAGAATTCATGTCGCCGCCGATGATCAGGGGAATAGAGTCCGCTTCGGCTGCATATTTTTCGAAATAGGGTTTCACCTCTTGGATCATTTCATATCGCTTGCCGGTGTTTTCCCAAGCCAATAACTCCGCTACAGATTTTCCTAGCTTTTCTGGTTCATCTTCCCAGGGAAGATAGTGGAACCAATTGCTAAAGAATCGGATTTTCTGCGCCCCAATTAGTATCTCTCGACCCCCTAGATAGAAGGGATGATCGGTATCGATCCGGTCGCCAAAGGGGTAACGTGAATAGATAGAAAGGTTAACGCTTTTGTCGTTCATGGCTGTGCCCTCAGCAGCGATTAAATGAAAGTGATACCCTAAGGAATCGGCAATTCTAGGCCCGGAACCGTAGGTTTCCACCATCAGGATGATATCTGGATTAATGGCGCTGATTATCTCAATGGCATGTTGCTGCCCATTCGGAATGTCATTGGCTCCGTGGAGAATATTCCAAGCCATTACCGTCAGGCGGAGGGGAGCTTCTTGAGCAGGAAGTTTCACGAGAAGACAAAGTAAGCTTACCACTAACAATGTTCGCATAGTCAATCTTTTGAGACGTTAAAGGTGTCAGATTAGGCCAAGCTAAAGATAGAGTAGTAGATGTAAACATTGGGTTAATTCTCTCACAATAGTAGGCCAGGTGGGATTTCATTGATTAAGTTTATCTTATAATCATTTTGTTGAAGTTCAATCTTCTTGGTAGACAATGTAAACTAAGTTCCAATGATGAACCCAATGCCGCTACCCGTATGCTTTCTCCTACTATCTCTCCTCTTTCTGGTACCCGCTGAAGGAAGGGGGCAGGTAGTGAAAAATGTACCCAGGGCTTTCTCTCAAATAAATACCGTCCCACAAGTATTCAGCCTGAAGAATGCCACTGATGTACCCACGGAAAAAGGGCATTTGCAGGGCGTGCAGCTAGCCGAGGTTAAAGGTGTAGAAAAGCTGCTGATTTCGGGTAGTTCTAAGCATACCGCTTATGTATTACAAGCTGATTTGCTGACTGAAACCACAGAAATGCTGATTCCTTTGATGAAAGACCCCTTTAGACATGCGGGTGGCATTCAAATAAGTTATCCCTATGTAGTAGTGGGTATAGAGGATAATAAAAGGAAAACCATCTCTAAAGTAGTTATGTATCGTTTGGATAAGGAATCGCTGGAACCGACGGTTACGATTCAAAGGGAGGGAGCCCCTAAACGCTATACGGCTGGAGCAACTGGCCTAATCCCGATGGACGATGAATATTTGGTAGTAGTAGGCAATTGGGATAGCAGGAATTGGGACTTTTATCTTGTCGATCCGATACAGGGGGAATGGAAAGAAGGCGGGAGCTTTGAAGCGCCGGCGGATTGGGCTAGTTACCAGTCCATTAATTTAATCAAAGATGAGAATGGGATCTATGCTATTGGTCTTTATGGGAAAGAAGGACAGGGGCGAGCAGATCTGATTCTCATTAGTAAGGCAGGAATGTTTAAGCCGATCATGTCCAAAGTTTCGACTAGGGAGTTCAAATGTATCGGAGGGGTTGACTTCAATACAGCTGCCGGCATTCAAGTAGATCGCCTTGGGAGCTTACACCTCTGGGCAACACAACGGGATGCTAAGCAACAAATTGCGGTAAATAAATATTCACCTTACAGACGTGAATAGCTCATCGTTTAAAAGAGGTAGGGCATAGAAATTCAGTTAAAACCATCGTTAAAACGATATTTGTTTAACTTTTTTGAGAATTTATTGTATATTTGTAATCGTAATAATGATTTATCCTAAGAGTAGGCCATTGTATTTAAGTCCTTTTCATAGGTAAAACGCGCTAGCTTACCTATACAATTAAAACAAGATTTTATTCGAGCTTAATCGTCTCTGTGTTGGTCCTGATGACCTGGAACCAAGCTATGGGGTATGCTGATAGGTGAAGGTGCAAGCTTTTACTTGTACCGGCTTAGAATCACCCTAATCAGAGCTATTAAACCAGCCTAACCAAGGTTTGGGTAATATGTACATAGATAGCAAAGTATTTGCTCGGTCGGTGCGGAGCAAAGGGAGAATTCGTGGGGCAGCCAAGATTAGTTTTAATACCCGACCGGCTAAAGTAAAAGCGTATGAAAAACGATCTTTCTATTCTACTCGAAAGTTACCGACAGGAAGTCGACTACCTGGAATCAGAGATGAAGAAGTGTGCTGAGGAGCAGGATTATGAAGGAGCGGCAAAATTTAGAAATGCTTGGATCTATAGCAAGCAGAAGCTCTCAGTGTTAAACCATTTGGAGAACCCCGCTTTGGAGAAGGTCTGGGAGTTGAAACATGAGATTAAGCAGGGAGAAAGAAGGCTGGACCGGTATAGACAGATTGGGGCAGCAATTGAGGGTATTCAAAAGAAACTAATACAACTTCATCAGCGATTAGCGGAAATTGAAGCAGCTGGCCCAGCCCCATTTCTAGATAGCGATGAGCTATTGATCTGCTTAGAAAAACTACAAAAGCAAGAAATTCAAGCTTTTGAAATCGAAATCCAGACCATTACCTGTCGACTCAGTGTTTGGGAAGGGCTATGGCAAATAGAAGTTTGGAGTCAAGATGAACGGAAGGTGGATAGGCTTATGCTAAGTCAAGGTAGAAAGGTGCTTCGGCAACTTGGACTTGAACCGCAAGGCAAGTTTTTACGAGTTCGTTTAGGTAGGCTGACAGATATTCCAACTTTAGCAGTGCTTACCTGCTTGTCCGTTCTACTCTTTGACGGGTTTAGATTGTACGGAAATAAGACCGGGCTACTTCGATATGAAGAGGTTTGAATATTGGCTTAAAGTGTTGATTATCAATACTGTAAATATTGACCAGTATACATTAGTAATTTAAAAACGCGTATCAATTCACCATTGCGATAAAACACGCAAATCTTCTTCTGGGGCCAATCTCTTTGGTATGGGAGAGGAGGGTATCGTATGGTATGAAAACCACATTACAAACCACTTTCAAAACAAAATAGAATTACAAGAATGAAATATGCTGAAAAAATTAAGCATGCTGAAAAAGTTGCTGAAGCGCTCTTAGATGAGCAGTCTATTGATCAGGTCAGAACTAGCCTAAAGGAGGAAGGACTTTATGATAGAGAAGTGGATAATGTCATTGCAAGCGCAAGGAACATTATCGGCGAAAAGCTTAAACCCATCATTAGATCCAAGATCCTAGCTGGCGAATTCAGTAGGACTGCGCCGGAATTTGACAAATTAGATACGGAAACCTTGGGAAAGTTCGTCCAACAAGAGTTAAAGGGGATAGCCGTCACCCAGAAGAGAAAGGTCAATGAACTATTGAAAAATGGTATTGCTCCAGAATATATCTACAAAGAAATACGACAAGAGTTTTATCCCAGAGAATTGATAGACGATCAAATTGCGGCTTTCAAAGAGACGAAAAAACAGAATAGCGCAGGCGGAAGAATGCTGAATATAGTGGGTGGTATTGCCTTGGTTGTCATAGGACTAGGGGTTACGATAGCTAGTATGCAAGGCAACAGTGGTGGAGTATTAATGTATGGGATGATCATTGTCGGATTAGTGATGTTAACGAAAGGATTTATCACACAGGAAAGTCCATATGAATAAGTTTATATGAGCTCCAGATACTAGAAAAAAATTGAAAGGTAATGGCTTTGGGCCAGTAGAAGTGCTAGCCGCTTAGAATTGGAAATCAAAAAAATAGAAATTGAAAAAGGAAATTGGAAAGTATCTGATCTACGTAGCAATTATTCTACTAGTCAGAGAAACAGGATTAATAGACCTAAATATACACCAGAGTTGGTTCAGTTTTACCTCCAAAGTTTCGAATATACCCAAGGGCGGTCTGCTCGGGCAGGATTTTAGTATTGAGTTAGATTGGGGAAGCCGGACAGAGATTCTGGATGACGAGGGTGAAAGCTTGAGGTTCAAAGTAACCAGTTTCAACAACTGGGACCCCGTGATCTTTCGCCCAATTAGTAAGGTATATCACCCCATCATACATTTGGATGTATACAATGCACAAGATCATCGGATTGGGGAAGTAAAGCTGGTTGGTAAACTTAAGAGCAAGGGCTTAATTTCTCGCCAAAAACAGCTGAAGATTGTTAAGGAAAATGTGAGGAAGGCCCTTGTAGAGTTTGTCTCTTCCAGGCAACTAGAAGATGCTCGGGACCCCAAAAAGGGAGACATCAAGTGGCGCTGTCAAACAGGGCTACTACTATATCCAATTCTGCAACTACGGCTTGATCTAAAGCCGCTTCTACATCCACAAACGGAATCTCTATACTGCCTTCGGTATGATGTCAATACTTGGAAGGATACGCTGTACTATGAGGATTATTATCGTGGAGTTGATAGTCTGATTGGATATGAGGTGGCTACGATTAAACTCGAAAATGGAACGGTCGAACAAGTTACTTACTACAATGACGGGCAAGTAGCTAGAATAACAGAGTACCTAGCAGATCCTGCCAATGATAGCCATTTGAACAATGTAGTAGAGATCGGTCCAAGTGATGAATTCCAATTACTAATGCCGAAGACGAAGCGTATTCGTATGATTGACCGCCAGGGCAATACTAGTTTTCAAAAGGATTATGATTATTAGAACGCATCTCAAAGAATTGAAAGGTAAATTGATGTTACATGAAAAAATTGTTCAAGATTCCCAGCTAAATGGCCTGACTCAAAAGCCCGTAATCATTCATGAATTAGAGTACTATGATGAGGTCGTACAACAGAATGTGCAAGCAAATGGTGTGGAAAGAGGGAAGGAGTTTGTAAATTGGATGGATACCTTGTAGCACCCTCTGGGCTGAAAGCCTGTTTTAAAGAAACTAGGCTTAAAGCGCTACAGATTGTGAAAGGTACCTGTGCAAATCAATCCACCCAATTATCAAAGTATGGCTGCAGGAGATTGGAAAGAAATGCTTTTCGCCGCTCAGGAAGGAGACTTGGACCTGGTAAAATACCATCTGGAAAAAGGCGTCAATCCCAATTATCAACATCCAGAGTTGCTGACCACTCCCTTGATAGAAAGTATTTCGTTTAGGCAACACGAAATCGTCAAGTATCTATTGGAGAATGGCGCTGACCCTAGCCTGAGAGCTGGCTTTAGTTTGGAGAGCCCCTTAGCCATAGCGAAGCAAACAAAGGATAAGCAGTTGATAAAATTGGTCCGGTCTTATTTGCCGAAAAGAAGTTTCTTGCTCCGACCTTTTTGGGATCAACTTAAAGCGAAGATCATTAAGGATGAATAGTTGATGACTATTGTCGCATGTAAGCTTTCAGTTGACTCAATACACGAGAACGGTCGGAGAAACAGGAACTTTCGCTAAAACTTTTGGGATGAGTTCTCTTCACCTTCAAATCTTTTTAAAATGACAAATTTGCCCACTATTGCTACGGCTCAAATGTTCATTCGGAAACCTGTAGCTACAGTTTTTGAGGCTTTTATTGATCCCCTGATTACCACCAAGTTCTGGTTTACCAAAAGCACAGGAAGGTTGGAGGAGGGAAAGGCCGTGATTTGGACATGGGAAATGTACGACTTGGACGTTCCCGTTCAGGTTAAGGAGATTATACCTCAGCAAAAGATTCAAATCGTATGGGGAGAAGGCAAGGACCTCTCCGCCGCTAATTGGGACTTTAGAGCCATTGGGGAAGAAGGTACCTATGTCACGATTAGCAATTACGATTTCATTGGGTCTGCCGAGGAAGTGGTCAAGAAAGTGATTGACTCCACCGGGGGCTTTACGATGGTTTTGGCAGGGCTGAAAGCCTGGCTGGAGCATGGGATTGAGTTGAATTTAATAGGGGATAAGTTTCCGGAAGAAGTGAGATAGGGTCATGGCTAATCTCACGGCCTATTTGAATTAATGGCACAATACCTTAAAGAACCACAGGAGAAGGAACACTTCGACCTGCAGACCAGGACCTTTCAAAACAGGTGCAAGCACTAATAATCGGAAAACAATAATTATGAAAATAGTCTTTTACGGACTGGGCCTAATTTTTCTATGCCCCCTTGCTGTACAGGCTCAGTGCTTGTTTGGAGTTAGGCTTTGGAAGCGAAAATGTTAAGTTAAGTGTTCTTGCGAGGCTTATTTTTGGCAGCATAGCAGCGCTACGGTGGCAGAAATAACCGAAGAAAGGTTGCTTAAATGAATATTTGCAGCCCGAATCGCTAACTCCAAACAAGCACTCAAGCAACAAAATATATAGAAGTAATCATTGAGGATACCTTAATGGTCAATGCCTCCAGTGCCTTGTATCAAATTTTCTTATACGATCTAGAAAGTTTTAGTGGTACAGACCAACAGCAATCTTTTAGCTTGCTGGATCAAAAGGAGTTGGAAACGATCGTCGATGAACTGAAAATCAAAAGATATAAGGATTACGCTACAGAATTTTCTGTGCATATTAGCAACCAAACCAAATCTACGGACTGGGTCGTATTGATTGATAACCTCAATCAATTGGAGAATTTGTATGAGCGCCTTAAAGTGTACAACAATGTATATGGAAGTATCTTAGAGTTTCGGTTTGAGGAAGCACCAGAAGCCGAATTAGATTTAATTCAAAGGCTGATCGATCAAGGGACTAGAAAGGCTCAACAAATCAGTAGGCTCGCAGGCAAGGAAATAGGCGATCTTTTATCTTTGGAAGAAGAACATACTGATGCAGGGCAATCTCCTACTGCGGATTCGACTACAGGCTGGACTTTTTACCCACCTTTAAGCGCTTTGCCGAATGAAGCATCGAAGCCCAGCAAAGCCCGAACAACCATAAGAAAACGGGTTAAATTAAGGTTTGCCTGGAAATAAGATAGAACAATAAAACGAAGCCAGTCATATGAAAAGGAGAGCGTTTGTCGAGTTTTCTACAGCAGGAATGGGAGCACTACTCCTACCACAGCCTATCCTGAATTTCACCTCCTACCTACCTGCCGAGAAACTCACTTTCGGTATCGTTGCTGATGTCCACCATGGCATGATCCCGGATACCCAGGCTCGTTTGGAAAGCTTTATAGCAGCAGCCCAAAACAGAAAGGTAGATTTCATTTTGCAGTTGGGAGATTTTTGTCACCCGGAGGAGAAAAGCAAACCTTTCCTACAGACCTGGAACAGCTTTGCTGGCCCCAAATATCACGTCCTCGGAAATCATGATATGGATTTGGGGTCAAAGGCTCAGATCATGGACCTGTGGGAAATGGAATCCAATTATTATGCTTTCGTTGAAAAGGGCATTCGTTTCATCGTTTTGGATGCTAACTTTCTCTATCAAGATGGTGAATTTATTCCGTATGATCATGGGAACTTTTACGTGGATAGTACGCTGAGAACTTTTATTGATGAGGAGCAAATTGAATGGTTTGAGGGAGAGATGGCGGCTTCGGATTTACCCGTGATTGTGATCTCACATCAAAGTCTATGGCATTATCAATCGGGCGTAAAAAATCGCTTAAACCTGCAAGGGATCATGGAGAAGCATGCCGATAAGGTCATTTGCTGTTTTAATGGGCACAACCATATTGATTTTCACCACGTGCAAAACGGAATCCATTACCTGGAAGTAAATAGTATGTCTTATCAATGGATCGGCGAGCAATATAAGACCAACCGATATCCTTCCGAACTACTCAAGGACTATAAATGGCTGGCGCATGTAGCCCCTTATCAAGATCCACTCTATGCTTTTGTAGAGATAGATACAAAGGGCTTGCTGGCCATGACAGGTAAAAAGAGTGAATGGATGTCCCCTTCCCCAAGGGAGGCCGGCGTACCTGTTCAACCCTTTGGTAATCAATATTCTGCCGAGATTTCTGACTATACCATTGAATTTTAAGTAGCGACTAATCCATACGTCTTCTCGAAGCTGCCGCAAGTGAAGTACCGCCATGAATCCGATACAAATCAACACCTTACCAATTGAAGATATATCACTCTTTTTTACATACCTAGAGGATCATCTTTCTGATAATGGTACATCCGAAACCCCTTTATTTCAGCCTCTAAGCAGAGAGGACTCCAGCGTGTCTGAGCAGATGAAGCAAACCTTTGCTTCTGGCCTGTCTGTACCTACGGATCAGTTGGGGTGGCGGCGAGTATGGGTAGCCAGAAATGAGCTGGGAGTGATTGTTGGTCACGTCGATCTTAGAGCACATCGAGAAAAAAATACCTTACACCGCGCATTACTGGGAATGGGCGTCGATCGGGATCATCGACGAATGGGAATTGGCCGCCTTCTTATGGAGACCGCTTTCCAGTGGGCGCATGAAGAGGCAGATCTGGAGTACATTGATCTGCAGGTGCTTTCACAGAACCAGGCGGCAATCAGCCTGTATGGAAAAAGTGGCTTCCAGTTAGTTGGGGAGATCAATGATATGTTTCGAATTGATGGCCAATTCTATAGCTATACCCATATGCATAAGAAATTGTAGGAAGCAACTAGCTGTATCTTTTCCTCTTTTCCCCATTCATACTATAGACTTCAATACGCTGAAATAAGAATTTATTTGGAAAAGCCATTGCGGGATATCCGAATCGGCTAAGGTAGAACTAAGTGAAACTTCGGATATCTGCAGCGCTACTTTTATCTAATATTTCAATCACCCAGCCGTGCAAATTTTGGCACCCAGGAACTAATCTAAGTTGTCAGCGTGTATAAATGAGAAACTCACATTTACTAATGGAACATCTAGAAACCGAACGGCTCCGGTTCAGACTTTGGAAGAATTCAGACTTCCCGGCTTTGGCGGAGTTTTATGCCAAAGAAGAAAACGCCCGCTTTGTCGGTGGGGTGAAAAAAGGCGAGGTAGCTTGGCGCTTGATGGCCACTTATCTAGGGCACTATCTGTTAAAGGGGTACTCTTATTTGGCCATTGAGGAAAAGGCAAGCGGGAAACTCATGGGGACAGTTGGATTATGGAATTCGGAACCCTGGCCAGAACCAGAAATGGGGTATTGGTTAGTACCTGAAGGGCAAGGTAAAGGGTATGGTGTTGAAGCGGGTAGGGTGGTAAAAGACTTTGCTAAAAATGACTTGCAGTTGCCAAGTCTCGTAAGTTACATCGATCCGACTAATGAACCTTCCAAGAAATTGGCGCGGCGACTTGGTGCTACCTATGATGGTACGGTGCAGTTGTTAGAATTCGGTCTGCATGAGGTGCATCGGTATTTTTGATTGCTATATCTATTGTCACACTACCTTTCAAAATAAGATCATGAAAATTAATGTATCGACGCTTGTCCTTCTCCTGTGTAGCGGATCAATATTTGGGCAAAATCTAATCGTCAATGGTGATTTCGAACAACATCTCAAGGGGTTTGCGGTTGGATGGGAAAAAACAGATGGTACACCTGATTATATAAATTTGAATGATGATTCGGATATCCACAAGAGCCTTATGGAGCGCTTTACCAATTCTGATCCTAACAATATAGGCTACGTAGGGGTTGTGGTTACGAATAATGGGAGTGAAATATTTCATCAAGAATTGGAAGATCGATTAGAGAAAGGAGAAATCTATGAACTTTCGGCCAAGATTTTAGCCGGCTGGGGGTGCCAGGTTGGACTGGAAACAATAACGGTAGCTTTAAGTCCAAATCCACTTCAGCTACCGATAGATTATAAAGTGAAATGCCTAAAATTGAAGCCGATTCACTCAGTGATTAAATATGGAGAATGGACCGAAGTCAAGGTCGTTTTTAAGGCCATTGGATATGAGAAATTTATCTCCGTCGGGAACTTTAACCAAGAGAATTCGAAGTATGTTAAGTCGGTGGGTAAGATAATGGAATTGGGGTCCGGACAATCTTGTAATTACATCGTTTATGATGCCTTTCAATTGAAGAAATTCAAGAAACCAAAAACTAAGATCGAGGAAAAGATTGTACTAGAAGATTTCCTTTTTGCTTCGGGAAGTTTTTCTTTACAGCCGGAGTCGAAAGCCATGCTCGATTCTATCTATCAGGTCCTCTCCAGTGTGCAAGGAGATATTACGATCACCGGCTATACAGATAATGTTGGATCAGTTGAAGACAATAAGTTGCTTTCTATGAAAAGAGCAGAAGCGGTGAAGGAATCACTGATTAGCAGAGGTTTTACGAAAGAGCGGGTAACGACCAGGGGGCTGCACGAACTGAACCCCATTAGGAGTAATGATACCGAGCTGGGACGTAGCAAGAATAGAAGAGTAGAAATTACCATTGATGAGGATTGATACTATGACATACCGTACCATTTTGATCTCACTGCTTGTCTTCCTGGGAGCCTGTACCGTCGAAAAGGAAAGTTCCTCCGATTATGAGCTATACCTAACCGATGACCTCCCCATTCACACCCCCAAACCCTTTTTACCGCTCGGCCCTTTGGATGGACTGATTACCCATCAGGGCGTTTTCTCGCCAGACTATCAAAGTTATTACTTCACCGTCTCTGATCCTGGATTTACGCAGTTCACCGTCAAGCAAATTTCAAAAGAGGACGGGGGCTGGTCTGAGCCGAAAGATGCCTTTTTCAATAGCACCTTTAATGAACATGGGCTCAGTTTTAGCCAGGACGGCAATACCTTGTTCTTTACTTCTACTCGTCCGATTGCAGCTGAAAATGTAGCTGCTACTTGGCATATTTGGAGAGTGGATCGAACTGACGGAGAATGGGGAAGGCCCACCTATGTAGATGTCCCCAACTTAGGTCATCAATTGATGTCCCATCCTTCCGTAGCCGCTGATGGGACCCTTTATTTCCATTCTAGTGATCCGGATTATTCAAAAATGGGAATCTACTTTTCTGAACCTGCAGCAGATGGGCAATACTTGCCTGGCAAAAGATTGAAAATAAAAGGGTTAGATGGAACACCAACCTGTACACCATACATTGACCCAGCAGAACGGTTTATTCTCTTTGCCCTAATTGGTGAACAGCTAGAGTTAGTGGCGAGCAAAAAGATGCCTTCCGGCGAATGGGGCCCTTTACAAAAGCTTCCTGCGGCTATTAATACAAAAGGACAAGGGAATCCCCAAGTCTCCCCGGATGGAAAATATCTATTCTATGCTGTGGGTGACTATGCAATCGGGCAAGGGAGTATTCAATGGATTGATTTAGCCGCCGTTTTGCTACGATAAACCTATAAATGAAGATGCAGATAAAGAATATCCTTTTGGCCATCAGCTTATTATCGTCCATACAGGCTTGTACAAACGCCGAAACTCCTTCGGGAAATACCAACTCACGCTTAGACTTGGTACCTGAGCCAGACCGAGAACTTCGGTTGGAATATGAAAGGAATCAAGCTTTCCTGGGAATGAGGACCGATAGTTTGTGGAAGTACCTGGTATTTCAGAAAGGGGGCTGCCTGACCGGGGGACAATATGTGAGAGAAGGGCAGCGGGACGATGCAAACTGCGTGATGACAGCTGCCCCGGAATGGGGAGGATTCTTACATCGGGAGCCAAGGGAACTCACCGATCTATTACTATCAAAACTAGCAGATACCGCTACCACCAGGATACATACCTGTCCCTATTTCATGGCCAAAGAGGGAGAAGTGGCTGTTTACGCTTTGCAACAGCTATATGAAATGAATTGGTTCGACTTTGAGCCCTTCCAGCACTATCGAGATAGCGCATCGAGTAGCGCAAGGGATAATCCCCAGGGATGGCTTCAGGCCATCTTACAGGACGATGACCAACGAGTCCTGCTCCGGTCTTATTGGCAGGAACAGACTGAGAAGTAAGCTCAGACTACGAAATGCAAGAGCCCGAATGGCCAAGCGGAAAATAGAATTACCTGTCTTGTTTCACGATTCGACGAACGGTCAATCCATCTTTATCCTCAATTTTCAGGAGGTAGACACCATTCACTAATTCTGGTAGGTCCATTGAAAGTGTCCTCTGCTCCTTCATCGACTGTTGAGCAATCAATTTTCCTGAAAGATTAAATAAGGAGACCCTGCCGTCACTCGATGATCGTTTATTAGCTTTTATCTGGAGCTGGTCCACAAATGGATTGGGAAATACTAGGTAAGACATCTCCTCCTCTTTTATGGCATCCAGGTCGGTCACCGTGTTCTTTGGGTACAATTGTATGAGTCGGTCCCGCGTATTGAATAGAATAGAACCGTCCTCTAGGATAATATTGGCATCGCCCGGATCATCTAGATAGGATTCAGCCCCGAGCCGAAAACGCTTAACGGTATTTCCCGTATTCCAATCGATACCATAATAATAAAAGTCACAATCGTTTTCCCTTCCAGAGCCATAAATCAGGTTATCTGGACGGCTATACATGAGTACATTGTTGAGGTTGATATCGTTTCGCCGCCATTGCAAATTCATGCTATTGGAGGCCGGATCCCATTGTAACTTGTACAATCCCTTGGCAGTGGGGCAGCCCTGCTCAATAAAACCATTGTACTGGGCACACGCAATACCGTAGCCATAGGCCACAGGGCTATTTTCTACGGCTGCAAATGTATTGCTTATAGGGCTTGATCCAGGCAAGCTTACAATAGCTGCAACTCTTCGATCCATACCGGGTAATCCTTCCCAATCACTCGGGATATGATCTCTCCAAAAAACAATTACTTCCGCAGGTGATTTACTGTTGACAATGCAGACGAGCCGATCATCATTGGTGCCCAGGAGGGTAGGGGTGGTGCCTACACCTTGTAATACATTACCGCCAAAATCCATAGGTACTTCCCAATCTTTAGTGATCTCGTTATCGGCAACTTGCAGTCGGATCATACGTTTGGTAGTGACTAGGAATATACCTCCTAGTTCATCAGAAGCATAGTCATTGTGGAAGGCGGTTTCATCTCCACCAAAAGCTCTTTCACTCGTCTGTAGATCCAATTCGTAGGTATCCAACAATTCCAAGTCAGGACTTAAGAGGGCAAAGAAGCCAGGATTGGTGGCGAAGGTAATATTACCATCGTACATCCTATTCAACTTGACTGGGGCACCCAGTTCGGGAGGCATGGCCACCTCTCTTTCCAGTAAAATCGGTGAAGTAGGGTTATTAGGATTAGCTTCTCTATAAAGGAGCAAAAGATTATCATCGCTGGTGAGCACACGTCCATTAGGCAGCATCAAAAAGGACCAGCTTCGATCGGAAAGTTGGGTGTCGATCCGTCTATCTCGAACAATATTCAGACCATTTTCATCGGCTTGTGCTTTCCAAATATGGGTGCTAGAGCAGCCCCAAATGGTTCTTGAGCCATCGGGGTAACGCTCCGAAAGCAACAACCAAGGAGAGACTCTTCCATCGGGCGGGGTGGCCAATCGGATTTCGATAGCATCGAGGCCCAGGGCAGGTAGTTGGCTGTATCCCTGTCGATAATTGTTTTGATGTACAAATGGAAAGGGGGAGTCAATGAGGTAGGGGTTTCTTGGGGGTACCTGGCCGTTGAGCTGTCCAAAGCTCAAGATCACGACCAGCAATGCGCTTTTAAGGAGAATTAGGCATTTCATAGCAGCTTTTAAGGCAAAGCTATGGCTTAGTTAGGGGAAGAAAATTAACAGGTGTTAATCTCCATTGATTTTTTTTAGGAGCCGAGAAAGGGATACGGGCGTGATGCCGATGTAGTCCGCTAAATACTTTTGAGGGATGGATGCTAGTAGCTCTTTTTTGTGGTTGATGAGGTACTGCACTCGCTCCTCTGGCTTTAAGCTGATTAGATTTTCGACCCGCTCTAGCATAGCATTTAGATGGTCCGCTATATTGAAAAAGAAAAATTGGAATACTTGCGGGTGTTCCTGACATAGTCCTAATAAAGAGGAGAGCCTGATTTCGATGAG
>JAHQWA010000392.1 GCA_019634045.1 Saprospiraceae bacterium | reverse complement strand
GTATTGCAACATAGATGAGCCTACCGAAAAAGGTATCACCGAATACCCCATCAATTCCATACTCATTTGCTATGAATGGAGTAAAGACGGTAATCTTTGGATTGGGAGTAGAGATGGCTTGATACTATTTTCTGAGAAGAAGGGTATAATTAAGAAGTATCAAGCAGCGGACGGTCTCCTTGATGAATATATTACAGGAATTTTTTCTGACAAAAAAGGCCGACTTTGGTTACATACTGGAAAGGGAATACAACTATTTGACCCGCTCAATGAAACCTTTAGCAGAATTAATCCTATTGCAGAAATCCCTGTAGACTTTGGCGTAGGAGAAACCTCTGTTGATCAAGATGGCACCTTATTCGTGGCAGCTGATAAATTTATTTATTCCTTTCCACTAGATAGTATGGAATTAGACAGCACACCATCTAATATGGTTTTAACAGGTCTCCAGGTTAATGAACAATCTACTAACTTAATGGTAGGTTATACCGGTGAAATGGCTGTTCCATACTGTAAAGCAGTCAAATTTTCCCACACCCAAAACACCATAGCCATCTCCTATGCCGGCATCCATTACGACAATCCCAAAGAACATCTCTATGCCCATCGCCTAGTTGGACTCAACGATCAATGGCAGGAAGTAGGCAAGGAACGCGTCGCTCGCTATAACAAACTGCCCCCAGGCAAATACATTTTTGAAGTGAAAGCATCCAATGCGGACGGCGTCTGGACCGATAAACCCGCCACTTTACAAATCACCATTCTCCCGCCTTGGTTCTGGAACAATTGGTCGAAGGCCCTATATGCTATATTGGGAATTGGAATCATTCTCTTTGGCTACCAATTCCAGCTAAATCGCAAGCTAGCAGAGGCAGAAGCTTTACGTTTGAGTGAACTAGACCAAGTAAAGACTCGCTTATACACCAATATCACCCATGAATTCCGGACACCCCTGACGGTAATTTCTGGGATGACGGATCAGGTCTTAGAAGACCCCAAACGGTGGTTTAGGGAAGGGCTGGATATGATCAAAAGGAACAGCAAGCAATTATTACAACTCGTCAACCAGTTACTAGATTTAGCCAAGTTGGAGTCGGGTAGTATGAAGATACAAGCCATTCAAGATGATATTGTCCCCTATATTCGCTACCTCGGTGAGTCTTTCCAAGCCGTAGCCAAAGGGAAAGAGCAGCGGCTCTATCTCCTCCCGACTAACAAAGCCATCCTCATGGATTTCGACCCCGATAAAATCCAAAGCATTATCGTCAATCTCCTGAGCAATGCCATCAAATTCACGCCAGCGGAGGGTACCATTTACCTAATGATGGATGAAGTGGAAAGTAAAGGCCGCAAACTTTGCCAAATCAAGGTAGGTGACAGCGGACCTGGTATTTCAGCCGAAAAACAAGCCCACATTTTTGATCGATTCTACCAAGTGGATGCAAGCTCTACGCGCACTGGGGAAGGGACAGGTATTGGTTTATCTCTGACCAAAGAATTGGTAGAACTGCTAGGCGGAAAAATTCGGCTAGAAAGTGTGGAAGGCGAAGGTACTACCTTCATTGTGGAAATCCCCATCACTAACTCAGCTCCAGAAAAGGCAATCAGCGATCAATTGGAGGGACCCTCCCAGGTCCAGGCTCCTTTCATCCGCAACCTTCAAGCTTTAGCCACTCCCGATGACAAAACTGAACGGCAGCAGATTTTATTGGTAGAAGACAATGCCGATGTGTTACAGTATCTAAGCAGCTGCCTTTCTGATCAATACCAGCTCGAATTTGCGCTCAATGGCCAACAAGGCATTGATAAAGCGGTGGAACAGATTCCGGATATCATCATCAGTGACGTTATGATGCCCGAAAAGGATGGATTCGAGCTATTGCAAACCCTTAAGCAAGATGAACGAACCAATCACATCCCCCTTATCCTTTTAACGGCCAAGGCAGACATCGAATCTAAACTACAAGGCCTGAGCTTTGGAGCAGATGCGTACTTAGCTAAGCCCTTTCATCCCGGCGAATTGGAAATAAGGATTCAAAATTTAATAGAAATAAGAAAACGTTTACAGCTACGCTACCAAAAAAGTAAAGACCATGAAATTGATTCTACCACCATAAACAAACCCATCATGAATGAAGACCCTTTTCTAATGAAGGTCCGAAGAAATGTGGAGCGCAACATGGGAGACGAAAAGTTTGGCATCCCGGAACTATGCCAAGCTTTGGCCATTAGTCGCACTCAGCTTCATCGAAAACTAAAGGCCGTTACTGGACAATCGACCTCCTATGTTGTACGATCCATCCGACTGGAACGAGCTAAAAAACTACTAGTAACAACTGACTTAAACGTTTCGGAAGTGGGCTATGCCGTCGGCTACACCAACAGCAGCCACTTCACACAGGATTTCAGGAGAGAATTTGGTAAACCCCCAAGGGAGTATAAGAAAAGCTAGTGAGCGATAAACTCTTGGATTACATGGGAAAACCAAAGGATTAGTACTTGGAAAACAATGCTCTATTTCGGGGAATGAGGATTTCTCGAAAAAAAGTAGTAGCTCTCATAATTCTGCGCGGAAAGCTACTACTTCTAATTACACATTAGTAAACTCTATAGTAATACATTTCAAAGTTAAATGAGAATAAGCCTCACTGCTTTAGTAATTGTTACAATTGTTTAGGTATTGTTGCAATGGGGGGAATTGTTCTGTCCCGATTCTATTTGTATGTAGCAATCCGGCAGTCATCTCCATGGCTAACATTTACTTTACCGTTCTTATTTTTATACCTCTCCCTACGCCCTCCTTTTAATTCCTTATTTTGTCGGCAAACAGAAGTGCTTATGAAAGCCATACTCATCCCCCAATTCGGTGGGCCGGAAGTTATGCAAATGGGCGAATGGGATACACCAGCGCCGGGCCCTAAGGAAATCCGTGTTCAGATCAAGGCTACCGCTTTGAATCGGGCAGATACGATGCAGCGCAGGGGCGTCTACCCGCCCCCTCCTGGCGAAAGTCCCATCTTAGGCCTGGAAATGGCCGGGGTGGTAGAGCAGGTTGGTGCTGCAGTAACAAAGTGGAAGGAGGGAGATAGAGTTTGCGGATTGTTGGGGGGAGGCGGGTATGCGGAGTACTGCGTGACGCATGAGGACATGGCTATTCGTTTACCCGATCAACTTTCCTTCGTGGAGGGCGCGGCAATTCCGGAGGTTTTCTTGACGGCCTACCAGGCACTCCATTGGTTGGCAAAGATAGAGGCGGGAGAAAAGGTACTGGTGCATGCGGGAGCAAGTGGTGTAGGAACGGCGGCGATTCAGTTGATCGGACTACATGGAGCAAATAGTATAGTGACGGCTTCAGCGGGTAAGCATGAGACTTGCTTAGCACTAGGGGCCAGCCATGCGATAGATTACAAAAAAGAGAATTTCGCAGAAGCGGTGAAAGAATTGACTGATGGTCAGGGCGTACAGGTCATCGTAGACTTTATTGCAGCGCCTTACTTCCAAAAGAACCTTGATAGTTTGGCCTTGGAGGGGCGCCTCGTCATGCTTTCCTTGATTGGAGGGGTGAAGCCGGAGGGAGTAAATCTGGCGCCCATCTTGCGCAAGCGCTTGCAGATTATTGGCACCACGCTGCGCGCTCGTAGTTTGGATTACAAAATTGCGCTTACTAAGGATTTGCAAACACAGTGCATGCCGCACTTCGCTACTGGAAAGCTGAAGCCCATCATCGACTCTGTGATTCCTTGGACCGAGGTAGTGCAGGGACATCAACGGATGGAGGGTAATCTGAATACGGGAAAAATTGTGATGGAGATTACCCCTTAATCCATCGATAAGCGAACGCCTGGGTGTATGTTTAGTGATCGCTTTTGGAGGAGGAAAGTGTGATGGCCAAACGTATACTAAGCCACTTCGCTAGACCATTCATGCTGTGGTTCTTCTCGAAACAATTCACCCATTCGCTGAAACAACCACCTGAAGATGATAATACCCAGGGATACCCATCCCCCTGGTTGCGCCAGCTTACTGATGGCCTTAATCACAAATAGTACTACATCAATAAAGAAGATCATACTTTTCCTCATCATATCAAGGGTGGCCATATGGGCTTTAAGCGCGGCAGTTGAAGCACTTTTGGGTATAAAATTAATGGCATCAAAATCCAGCTGGAAACGGGTAAAGATGGGGACAGTATCCTGCTCTTCCGGGTTTTTCCTGGGGGCGACGATTGGACGCCCTAACAACAGGTGGGACAGGTAGCGGAAACCTTTGGCAAACAATTGAAAGCCTTTGCGGATTCGATCAATAATGGCTTTGGCAAAGGAGAAGATAAGTCCCAATACTTTTTTGAAGGCACCGATAATCCAACTTACAATTTTCCCAATGCCTCTCAGTAGTCCTTTAAAGAAAGACTTGTTTTTCATACTTACGTAGGATACTCTACGCTTTGGAGAACCACTGGCTGTGGTATAACACTTATCTAGGCTTTTCTCATTTAAGATGGCCCTGTCTAGCTTTTCATCACTAATTTCCGTCTTCTTTCGAAGCTCTTCAATGATGGCCATTTCATTCTCTCCCGCTGCACTTTCTTCTTCTACTGTACTCACATAATTCTGCAGGATCTGATGCATATCTTCTAGGTCGATGGCAATGATCCCCTTCTTTTCTTTGCGAAACACAGATCGTTTTACCGTTCGCTTAGAATACTTCTTGAACTTCTTTTTCTTGACATGGGCTTTATTGCCTTTCTCCCAAAGGTTTAATTCTAAATGATAGGCATCCAAAACAGCTTCGTGGGACATGGCTCCCCAATCTCCATCAATGGCCCCTAGGTAAAAGCTGGTTTGCCACAATTTCAATTGCAATAAGCGACAGGCAATATTGGCATAGATACCTGCCTTTAGTCTTTCGGCTTTATTGATGCGTCCAACGGTCCATTTAGGGCTGTTGCCACTGTTGTTAACGGCCGGACGATCTTGGTAAATTAATTCATAGTCCGATGCCGTAAAGGTCTCTTCCGCTTTCGTATATCTGTAAGTAATGGCATAGGCCTTGCCTTGGATTTCAGTTGGAAGAGCGGTAAAAAAAGCATCAAACAGTTGATCCAGATCGCAAACCTGTTCCCAGAACGCTACAGGTATGGTAACTTCCTTTAATTCATCTCCGTCCATCTCTAAGGACGGCTGACTCCCTAGTTTCAGAATATTATCTAAACTAATGGTGTACTTGATCATAGATCGATCAAAGATATCTGCGTCATCCAAGGCTTCATCCATCGCAAAGATTACGCGCATGCGGAAGGCCAGCGATCGGCCATAACAGGAGTCCTCCCCCACTTCGTAGTCATCTGGGGGCACCAAGGAACCATCAAATGAAGTGTACTTTGCAATGGCTTCTATAATAGCTGCTAGATGTTGCTCTATCCAGAATTGCGTAAAAAAGGGGCCTGGGTCATTAGAATTGATTAAGGCTCGAATCGCCACGGCCGTTTCTTGCCGCAGATACTTATCTACCCCCCTTACAATTGGTATTAGTAAAGACCGTTGTTGAAGAATTTCCTTCTTGTGGCCTTGATAAGAAAGGAAGTCCTGCTCCGAGATATACCTTAAATCAACCAAATGCTGGGTGAGTTGATGCCACAACCCACGCAGCTGGCTTTGTTTGTCTTTATTGGCGGAGCTATTTACTGGCAAGATCGGACTAACCGGAATCTTGTACGTATTAGCCATGTCCTGTTCCACCAACCCCTCCAGTGCTACCAATGAGGATTTGCCACCAGCGTCGTCCTGGAACATCTGATCGCAATGCTGCTTGAATTCGGCGACTTTTGAGGAATTTCCGGACATGGCTTATTTCTTCTTTCTTCCCCACTTAGGCATCAAACGAGCAACAATTTCGGCGCGAGACTTTGAGGCCATGTCTACTGATTTGAAGTGCAATTCCACTAATCCTTTCCCCACTTCTCCAAGGTCGTTAGCAACAAAGTTATAGGTATCCTTATCCAAATTGATTCGGGTAGCTGCTACGATAGAAAGATCAGCTTTGGTGGTAGCGGAGCCATTAATTTTTGTGAATAATTCGTCAAAATCGATCACACTCTCAGGCATATTCTCCTGATCCCCCCCATTGCGCTGATCCTTGTCCTTTACTTTAATTTGCATACTTCCAGTTACCGTGACGACATCTAAGGTCACTAAATCTTTAACGAAACTCATATGGTTGTTTTTAGGTGAATAATCAACGTTTCTCTGACTTTCCCCAACCCGTTAGGTATACCCAGACACCTATGACTAGTGGCTTGCAACATGTAAACCAGGATTACTATTTACCGAGGTAATAAGTTTAGAAAAAATTTAACAGGTCAAGGAGACGATTGAAAAGAGGGCAGAACAAATTCAAAACTTGCTAAAAGTAATAAAACTGGATCAATATTTGGTAGGAGTGGGCACTAAAATGCTGAAGGGGTCTAATCCATTTTAACC
>JAHQWA010000391.1 GCA_019634045.1 Saprospiraceae bacterium | reverse complement strand
CAACCCAGATTGGAAAACCACCTGGGGATTGGGCTTTGTGGTGTATAAAGGAGCTAATGGAAACACCTGGGCGGGCCACGGCGGATCTTGCCCTGGTTACCGATCAACACTACAATTGGATTTGAAGCGGAAAAGGGCTTACTCGGTCATGATCAATGCTAGTGGCACCAATCCCAACAAATACTCCAGTGGCATAGATGCCATCCTTAGTAAGGTAAGAGCTACAAAGACATCTAAAGAGGGGGAAGCTAAAGCCAATAAACTCAAAGAGTATGTAGGCTACTATAACCCAATGCCTTGGTGGAGTGAGGAGTATATATCTACCTGGGGCGATCAGTTGGTCGTATTGGGGCTGCCAGCTGAAAAGCCGGGTAATGCACTGACTTTTTTGAAACACATAGAAGGCGATACCTTTCGTAGAATACGCGCTGATAAGGAATTAGGCGAGACCATCGTCTTTCAACGGGATAGGAGTGGGAAAGTCATCAGTTACAGCCAACATGGAAATTACTCCCAGAAGATAGAGCGGTAAATCTATTCCTCCATATACAACTACAACCAGATCGGATAGATCCCCGTTTAGCAGAGCATTGCCAGATACTACAGAGATATAGATACGGTGGTCAGCAGTTTCTCATGAAAGATGTTTATACATTCTTGACTTTTGTTTTCCAGGCTAAATCTGGTTGAAAGTCGAAATCGGAAAAAGGTCCTAAATCGGAGGCATTAACCGCCATTCAATATACAGTTTTCCCGGCCTACTATAGGCTGATCGATTATTTTGAACAACTCCGGGAAAAAGCTACGGATGAGGCTGGTGTTTGGAAATTTCCTGATGGGGAGGCGTATTATCGTTATCAATTAAAGCAGCATACGACGACGAATCTCAGTCCGGAGGATATTCATCAACTTGGGCTTTCCGAAGTGCCGCGCATTACGGTAGAGATGAATGAGATCTTAGCAGCACAAGGACTGGCGGATTCCACGAAGACAATGGGTGAAATCATGCAAGCACTTAATAAAGACGAGCGATTTTTATATCCGAAGGGAGACGAAGGTCGCCAAATGATTATTGAAGATTTTAGAATTGAGAACCAAAGCAAAGCAAAAGCTGGGCGATAAATTTGATCTAAAGGCCTTTCACAATGCCGTCTTGAAGAATGGGGCAGTGCCACTGGACATTTTAGAGATAATCATTGACGATTATATTAAGGAGACCCTTGAAGGTGACCTGAGTTAGTTGTAGAGTACGGGTGTTACAAAGCCTTTACAATCTTTTACAATTGAGAAAGCATCTTGTTGAAAGAGTCTATTACTTTTGAAAGAGCAGCGCTATAAACATCCGAAGTTTTACCGGGCCAGACCTTAGGGCAACTGCGGATGTTTAGCGTTTACTTATGCAAAATCAATAAGGTTCTCGGACAATTTTTGTGTTTTGGAGTCACCCTTTTAGCTAAAAGACTTGCTTCAGTTGGGCGCAAATCTTCTAACTAAAAGGCCGACCACAAAAATTGTCAGAGAAGGATCAATAAGATGCCATGATAAGAAAACTACTTGTCCTACTTACCTTTTGCGGAGCTTGGGTTCACTGTACCCTGGAAAAGCCAACGGATCGGGAACAAAACCTACATGATGGACTGCAGATTGAAAATGGCATTAACCGTGGCGTAAACTACACCGACAGCGTCGGAGGCACTTACAGTATCAGATACATACCTATCACCATTACCAATGACACCAGCCTTGCGATTCAGTTTCAAATTAACTTTTCAGCCACTGACTACTTAGACAACAATAGTCAGGAACCATTCAGCGTCATTCCGCTGCCAGAACGATGGGCTATGGATGGAGTAGAAATCACCGATAGTCTGCTGAACGAAATACCAGAATACCAAAAACATGCCTTCGCAAGCAAAACCTTGAAACCCGGTGAGACATGGTTGATGGCAATAGGGACGGTATATTCCAGGCCAGCAAAAATTACCGGAGTTCTTCCCCATGTCCTCTTTGCGCATACCACTGAAACTATATTTCCAGAATGTGATTGGAACATGGAAGAGCATCCTTCCTCTGGTGCCCAATTGCTCCTAGGACTTAGACTAAGGCTGGGCGGAAATTGTATGGTCGTTCCCGCTGGTCAAATGACTTATCTTGAAAAGTGAATTGAAAAATAATCCTACTCATGCGTAACCCATCGTTCGATAAGCCTACTGGTGCTCCACAGTTCTTCCGTTGGATGCTAATACTAGCCGTAGTCCATCTACTGACCGCTTGTAGCGGGCAAGTCAAACAGGATCTATCCAAAGCAGACGGAAGTGCCATAAGTACAGTCCCAACCGGGTCCGCTAAACTAGTTAGAACCATAGGGACACACTCTGGAGACAATGTACACAGTAGTTTACAGGATAAAGCTGGCAACCTATGGTTTGGTACAACTAGGGAGGGTGTATATCAATACGATGGGAAAACCTTCCGCCAATTTACCACCAAAGATGGGCTGTCCAGTAATACGGTTTGGTGTCTATTGGAAGATCGCGAGGGGAGAATTTGGGTAGGAACAGACGCTGGAGCCAATGTATATGAAGGAGAGCACTTCTCTAAAATTGATATCCCCGCATCAAAGGGAAGTGAATGGATGACCTCCTCGGTTGGGAATGACACTCAGCCTAAGTCCGTTGAAATATTCAGCATCATGGAGGATAGGAGTGGAAAACTATGGTTTGCCACCCTGGACGGTGTCTATGTCTACGATGGCCAGTTCTTTACGCCCTTTGTAGTGGACAAAAATGGTAAAGGCTTTAAGAATTCGGATAAAAATAATGTGGAGTACATCTTGGAAGATGAGGCAGGCAATATCTGGTTTGGTGGCCGAGTTAACGCTGGGGTATTTCGTTATGATGGAAAGTCCATTATCAAGTTTCCGCTGGAAGCATTAAGTGATCACGATTGGGCATGGCCAGTTTTGCAAGACAAGCATGGGGGGATCTGGTTCAGTAATTGGGGAGGAGCTTATCGCTACGATGGGGAGTCTTTTACCACTTTCACTACAGCGGATGGCTTACTAGGTAATGTAGTGACTAGAATTATGGCAGCTAAAGATGAAAACCTCTGGTTTGCCTGTGGTGGGGAAGACGGGGGCATTTGCCGCTACGATGGCGAGTCTTTTACCTGTATTAGTGCAAAGGAGGGACCTTTCAATGAAGGAGTTTGGACCCTATTGGAAGATAAAGATGGTTTTCTCTGGCTAGGTACCCGCAATACAGGTTTGTATCGCTATGATGGTGAGGTCTTTGTCCCCTTTTCAGGTTAGGGTAGACGCTGCTGCTCTAGACGGAATTCAGTCGTGTACTTAGGCGTGAAATAACCCTTACAACAACATTTCTTATCTTGCGGGAGATTTCATTCCCTGTCCTATCAATTTTTTGGATTGAGAGAGCCATAGCATTTTGGAGGTGAGGGGTAAAAAAAATGTCATGTAATGGCAAAAAAATAAGATTTCGAGCATGGAGGCCAGTTAAACTGATCAATATCGAAAGATTGTTTTAGCCGTTACTGTAGAACCAAAAACTATCGATGGAGTTTAAGCGCTTAAAGCTAGTAGATCCAATATTGAAGGCAGTAGAGGAAAAAGGATATGAGAAGCCTACCAAAATACAGGAAGAAGCCATTCCTAAAATCCTAAAAAGGAAGGATGTGCTGGGCATTGCTCAAACCGGCACCGGGAAAACGGCTGCTTTCGCCATTCCCATTATTCAACTCATCTATCGAATCGATGTTGGGAAAGGAGACACCTCTAGTTTGAGGGCTTTGATCGTGACACCCACCAGAGAATTGGCTATTCAAATCGACGAAAATATTCGAGATTACAATAAGTACACCAAACTGACCCATGCCGTCATTTTTGGTGGGGTAAAGCAAGGGACCCAGGTAGCTGCACTAAAGAAAGGTGTTCAGGTTTTGGTGGCCACACCAGGTAGACTGCTCGATCTAATTAACCAAGGCTATATCAGTTTGGACGATATCAAGATCTTTGTGCTGGATGAGGCAGATCGTATGCTGGACATGGGTTTTATTCATGATATCAAGAAGTTGATAGCGATACTGCCAGAGAAGAGGCAGACATTATTTTTCTCCGCCACTATGCCGGATAATATTATCGAACTATCTGGGAAGATGCTGACCAACCCTGAAAAGGTGGAAGTCTCCCGGAAGTCGTCGGTGGTGAAGACGATAACACAATACATCTATTACACCAATAAATCTGAAAAGACGAAACTCCTCGGCCATATTTTGGGAGACATACAGGACGAACAGGTGTTGGTGTTTGCCAGGACCAAGCACGGTGCTGATCGGCTGGTCAGAAATTTGAAGAAATTCAGACTTAAGGCCGAAGCCATTCATGGGAATAAGAGCCAAAATAGAAGGCAACAAACCTTGAAAAATTTTAAGGCGGAGAAGACCAAGATACTCGTGGCTACGGATATCGCTGCCAGAGGCATTGATATCAGCGGGCTTAAGTACGTGATCAATTACGATGTTCCCAATGTCCCAGAAACCTATGTCCATCGGATTGGTCGATCGGGTAGGGCAGGGGAAGAAGGCATCGCGATTTCGATCAGTGAACCGGAGGAAAATGCCTATGTCAAGGATATAGAAAAACTCACCAAAAACAAACTAACCCAGGTTACTGATCATCCCTATCCGCAAACCACTCGACCCATGACCGCTCAAGAGAAGAAAGAGTGGAACAAGGAGAAGCAACGGAAGAAGCAGGAGTTCCTAAGTAACAGGAGAAGAAGGAATTAAAGGCTAACAGTCAGGAGAAAGGACTTGTTGTCTATCGGTACAACATCTAGAAAATACAATTGTCTTCTTCATCAATCATGTTATTGAAAGGATATTGATCAACCAAAGGCGTTGAAAAATCAACGGATTGATCAATAACCGAGGTCTGCTCCAATTTATCTCCTGACCAAGAGAATCCGACGATTTGATTTCGGTTTTGGGAGGGGACATAAAAAATGAATTCACCCGCTTCTTGTGTCAAAACGGAAAGGCATAGATTCCGCTCTCCGATAGCATGATTACTGTAAAAACTGGTTTCGTCCAAAACGGATAAAGTTCCAGCTGCGAAGGAGGCTATTTTGAGGATGCCTCCAATATGGGGTGTTTGTATCCAAACGATTTCTACGGTACCATTTTGGTCTAAATCGGCTATGGCTACCGGGTTTAACCAGCGATTTGCTAGCCCAATTTCTTCCACTCGAGCATATTCTTGTAGTTGATCATCTAGGACTTTATAAATGGCGATTCCGGCACCATTACTCAGATGGCTTCTGATGGTGACAATCTCCAATACACCATCTGCATCTACATCCGCTAAACGTGGTCGGATGTCTTCAAAAACGTAGGTGTCCTCCAGCGTTAAGTCATAAAATTTCCCATCTAAAACAACAACCAGTTGCCCCGCCTCAACTTGATCCACTAAGATTCCATGTCGATAGCGAGTGACAGGTAAACTATACTGGGCATAGGTGGTACTGTCCTTACTGATGGCCATTTGTTCTTCTGGCATCAACTGATATTCCGTTCTCAGCCTTTGCCTAATCTGAGAATGAGATAAGGAGTCGGATTCGGTGGGTGGGTTATGCTCTTCCGGAGGTGTTATCTCGGCCTCCTCTTTTTGGCAACTAAAGTTGAGACTAATCATTACTAGCACGAATAGTATTGAAAGGCCTGGGTAGAGGATTGATTTCATGAAAGCATTCGAGTTTGGATTAATAGGGAAATATTACACCCGCAAATCTATAAACTTAATAGATCAAATTGGTAGGCGCCTTGAGAGGCTTCCTCATTCACTTCCCACATGAACATGTGGCCGAAGGTTCTGGAAAAGGAGCATATCTTTAAGGATTAAGTCGGGGAGTCTCTGGCTGGCTGTATAGGCATGTTGGTAGAAAAGGGGTAAGCCTCAGCAAGGGGCATTTGATGAGTAGAAATAAAGACGAAACAGATGCTAAAATTCTTTCGAAGGATAAGACGGAAATTATTAGATAAAGGGAATCTGAAAAAGTATCTGATCTATGCTTCAGGGGAAATTCTCCTAGTGGTAGTGGGCATTCTCATCGCTTTGCAGGTTAACAATTGGAATGAAGCAAGGAAGTCTAATGCGAAAGCGAATCAATTGTCCGGCGTGCTATATGCGGAGTTATTGAAGGTAAAGGATTATCACGAAAAGTTTTTTGCCCCAGCTTTGGACGAGGAGATAAAAAACACAGCGTTTTTCTTGAAAAACTGGGAAACGATCAGTTTGGATACGCTGAAAAAGTTTCGCCAAGAACAGCTGAAATTTTCTTTATTAAAGAATTCAGATCCATTTACTGGTATTTGGGGCTTTCAATATTTCCATGATCCAGAATTCCCCTTTTATAAAACGGCAGTCAGTGACGGAACTATTTCTATTATCAAGGACAAGGAGTTTGTCAATCGACTGAGTCTAATTTATATTCAAGGTAGCGAGCGGATGGACTTTTTTGAACAGGGTATAGGAGGAATATCTCAAACCGCCGATCAGCATATCCTCCAAAATTATGATGACATCTTTGCTGACCCAGGTGAAGCCAATGGGGCACCATGGAATGACCGAGCCATACATTCGTTTTTTGAAGCAATAGGGGAGGATAATAAGCTAAGGTATCTGGTAAATCAGCGATTAAGTACCATGAAAACAAAAAAATATGTGCTAACAGCCCAAATTATGAAGAATATCGATAAGGCTATCGAGAGCTATGATCTACCAAGTACTACGGGTGGTAGATAATCCTATGTGCTTCCAACAATGCTAGTATTGCTCCTTGCTAAACTTTTTTTCGTCCAATTGTCTAACTGATCATACTCATAAACCATACGCATGATAAAATTCTTCCGAAGAATCCGACAAAAGCTGCTATCGGAAAATCGAATTTCCAAGTACCTGATCTATGCGATTGGTGAGATAGTACTGGTGGTAATCGGCATTTTACTGGCCTTACAGGTCAACAATAGAAATGAGGAGAACAAAAGTGTCGAGCGGCAGCGGAACTATTTAGCCTTGGTCAAGACTGAAATGGCCAATAACCAGCAGGCCATACGACTGGAAAAAGAAAAACTGAGTGAAATACTTTCAGGCTTGCAGGATATGATCGAACTAGGCGACCAGGAAACCAACGATATTAGCGAGATGAAACTATCCGCTACGTGGGTCAAAGTTTTCTCTAAAACGATTAGGTTCAAGTATGAAAATGGAGCCATTACTGAACTCATTTCTTCTGGAGTACTAAAAGAAATTAGGAATGATAGTATCCGAAATACGCTGGCTTCCTGGGAAGGGAAAATAACTAATGTCTTTGATCAAGAGCAGGAGGTAAACGCCTATATCCAGAAGGGCAATGATTATCTAGAACAGCATGGAAGCGTGCGGAATATCATTGATGCAAATAATGGAAATGGCTGGTGGGGCTTTGAAAAATTACCAACTGCCAAAAGCAACAAGTTCCTTTTAGAAAGCCAAGCGTTTGAGAATATTGTGGTCTTCGCGATTGGTACTGGACAAGGCTTGGATTACCGATACAAAGATACCGAGCAACAAATCGAAGACCTAATCCAAAAAATTGATGCGGAACTAAATTAGATACCCACCATGTCGACTTTGACCAAAAAGAAAATGGATTTCGAATATTCAGGCTATTACTTCATCGGAGTCTTGTTACTGGTAATAATGGGATTCTGGCCCTCCTATTTTGCCAAATTTATAGATAGAACGGCTGACTTCACGCGCTACTTCCATTTTCATGCGGTGACGGCTACGCTTTGGTTGGCCTTATTGATTGTACAACCCATTTTGATACAGCGGAAGAAAATACGTTTACATAGATTATTGGGTAAAATCTCCTATGTATTGATACCGCTAATCTTCCTTTCCGTGATCCTATTGGCGCACCATACGAAATCTGGTATCACGGAGAATTTAGGCCTTCGTTTATGGGTACCCTTCAAAGATCTATTGATTCTAGGGGTGGCCTTCTTTATAGCCATTCGGTACAGGCGTGTGGCGCCGCTGCACGCTAGGGGTATGATAGCAGCTGGCCTGGTGCTAATTGAGCCAGCCTTAGTTCGTTTTATGAGAAATGTGTTCTTCCCGGATGGCGGCCCTGGGTATTTGCTTACCATTGGTTTACTGTACTCGGTATTAATTGCTTTGATCATCATGGAACGGAAGCAAAAACAAGGAAGATGGATTTTCCCGCTTATCCTAGGCTTATATCTATTTGTGCATTCGATTCTGCTCTTTCGCATCAAAATTGCCCCCTGGGAGGCTTTTGCACAATGGTTTACCTCGCTCCCCTTGACAAACATCTGATAATTGTACTGCACTTCTCGTAGAAATTTTCCTAAATTGCAGTCACAATATAGAATCTCCAAAATAATGAACTTAAGTAAGCATCTATAACAGGTGACTTCCTTAGGATTCAATACTCCTTTAAGTTTCTCTCCAAAAATAGCTTTAATACTCTACTACAAAGGTAGGGAAGTTTAACCTGGTACTTTGAGCTTTGGCTCATACGTTGCTGTGCATTGCTATATAAGAGCAAACGTTCGAAGATGTGCATTCTTCTTCTGACTGGCGATGTCGTACACAAAAACTAAAAAAAATGAAATGCTATTCATCTAGGAAAGGACTTTTGAGTTCCTATCTAATGCTATTTATCTGCTTACTTTTTCTCACGGCTTGCCTGTCTGATTCGGCCGGAACGGCTGAAGGTGAGCCAACCCTGATGGGAACAGGCTACGGTATAGCCAGTTCAACGCTGGTAGTGCAGAATGTATCAGACGCTAGAGCCTATTTTTCTGAGGTCTTAGGATTTAGTAAGCCCAAACCCGATGAATCTGGGAAGGGGCTCATGGCCGGCACGACTGGTTCTTCTATCCCATTGGCCGATAATTCCAGAATCAACTTGCTTTCGTTGAACGATTCCTTACAGTTGGATAGGAAAGACTCCTTTATCGTGGATTTCCTGGAGCAGCATGAAGGGGTTCGGATGTATTCTTTATCGAGCTCTTCTGTAGATGCTACTCAGACTTGGCTTAGTTCACAAGGGTTTGAGGTGGACTCGATACGTGGCTTTCGCATATCCACGGATTCTGTGAAAGGTTGGGATGGAGACAACGGGGGACCGCAAATTCAAATGGTGGGTGTAGGCGTGAACAAGCCGGCTGCTGATTTCCCTCACTTTGTACAGGAGGCCAGTGTGCCCTACGATCGAGTAAAATCCGATTGGTTAACCTTCTATAGTTTCCGGCGGTCATTCGTTAAGCACTCCAACGGAGTGCTGGGAACTGCTGCCATACAGATAGCAGTCGAAGATTTGAAAGCTTCGCGGAAAGCCTTACGAAAGATGGGGCTAAGGGAGCTGGAGGTTGATCACGAACAGCAGATGGCACGGTTCGAATTGAAGCGCAATCAAGAACTACACCTTAAAGCCCCTCAATCCCCCGAAGATGAGTTGGCAAAATTTCTACAGGAACGCGGTAATGGCGTATTTGGATTGGTGCTTGAAGTGGATGATCTACAGGCCACCTATGATACACTGAGTACGAAATTACCCGAAGAGGCTTTGCGGTTGGATACCTTGCTAGATCGGGTCACAGTATTTCGGGAGCATGCCTATGGCGTGCAACTTGAATTCCGGGAAGAGACAACAGAACAAGGCCTCTTAGCGGATAAGCTAAATATCAATTTTGCTGGCAAATTGGATAGCACTGCCATAGCACATGCAGAAAGCCTGTACAGTAAATATTGCGCCCTTTGCCATGGCGAAGAGCGTGAAGGCTATGCGGCGGATTTTGCACCCTCCCTGCGTTCGAAATCCCTGCTATCTACTTCCATGACCTCTAATTTTATGCGCTATACCGTGCAATTTGGGCGAGAAGGTACGGCTATGGCTGGCTACTTGAAAGATCAAGGTGGCCCCTTGGAATACATAGAAATAGAACTCTTGCTGAAATGGTTTAATGAGATGGCTGGAGTAGAAAAGCCAACAGAATTATCTAGAGATCCGATAGTAGGAGATGTGGCCTTAGGCGCAACCTTATATGCTAAACACTGTACCACTTGTCATGGTGAAGATGGGGAAGGTATCACTGCTCCTGCATTGGGCAATGCCATGTTATTGGCTACAGCCACAGATGATTTCCTCCGCTATGCCATAGCAGAGGGAAGAGATAGTACACCCATGGTAGCTTTTAAGGATAGTTTGAGCAAGGCGGAAATTGAGGGCTTAACGGCTTTCCTGAGAAGTCGTGCCTCAGGCTGGGATGTCCCTGAAAATGATACCATCAGCCTTCCCTCACCCGAAGAGTACGTCTTAAACCCCGACAGTAATGGACCTGATTTCGAACTTCGAGACGGCCGTTTTGTTTCAGCAGAACAAGTAAAGCAGGCCCTCGAAGACAGCTTGCGTTTTGTGCTATTGGATGCCCGATCCAAAGTGGCTTGGCGGCAAACCCATATTCCTGGTGCAGTGCCAGTGCCCTACTATGAGGAACCGGAGGATTTCATTCAACATATTCCGAATGACAGCACCTTCATCGTTGCTTATTGCGCTTGTCCACATGCAGCATCCGGAAGAGTGATTAAAACTCTCAACCGATACGGCTATAAGAATACGGCGATTTTAGATGAGGGAATTCTAGTGTGGGCCCGAATGGGATATCCCGTTCGACATGGACAGTGATGATAAGGCTTTTGATCCAAATCGAATCTTGGGCTGAGAAAATGAAAAGGCAAGTCGTAGGCGCGTTTCCTGCGACTCTGCTTAGGCCATATCCAGATTATCTAACTTTTGGAACAATTCAAATTGAGGGTACTTCTGCTTGGCTTCTGTCAGTGTTTTATAGAAGAGTTGATCTTGTCTCAACTGATAGAAGCATAAGATGCGGTTATAGTAGGTATCTGCTTTGGAGCCAAAGGAATCGATGGAGTGCTGGAAATAAGCCAGTGCCTCCACATAGTAACCAAGGTCATAAAAAAGACCTCCCAATTCGTATGCTAGGTCAAGCCTTTCATTGATATTAAAGTACATATCCCAAACGCAATTCAAAGCCTGAGCCAGTCTTCTTCGCTCATTAATAGTGATGCTCTTGGAGGTTTGCTTTAGCCGAGGAAGTAGCTTAATAAAAAAGGTGGAATCATAGGCACTTAAGCGATAAAGGGCTAGCAGCTCTTTGGTTTTTAGCCTGGAAAGATTCGAATAGGTTAATTGTTTGATAGTATTGAAATCATCCGGCCCAAAATTATTGACGAATTGTTGGTAGGCAGCATCCGTTTGAGGATAGGTCTCACTTTCGGCTAGAAACATCAAACACCCAATCTCTAAATGAAAGTTGGAGGAATATGGAAATAAACCTTTGCCGCCTTGCTTACTGCAATAGGCGTTTAAAGCATGATAGTTAACCCATAGGGAAAAACTGCCATGAGTGATGATTTCGGGCTCTGGCGTCCCCTTGAGGTTTTGCAATTCATGAAACCCCTTATCCATGGTGAGTAAAACTAATCCAGCGCCAGATAGATCTTTCAGGTGTTGAAGGCACTTCATGGCCATCGCTGGGAAAAATAAATAGGTTCCAGAAAGTTGATGCCTATATTCCTCCAAGATATCGTTCAACACAGATTCCTCATAAATGGGCAATTGGCTGACTGACCTAGAGTAGGTTAAGGTCATCTGCTTGATCAAACTTTCCGTATCCATTCCTTTCGGATCTTCGCTGGCGTTGATGGCTACCGAACAGGCGGAGACTTCCTTGTCCTGAATAAAGAACAATTCGTTGGGAAGTGAATCAAAAAAGTAGTTGGCGATAGCAATGATAGGACTTTTTAAATCTTTTGGGTGAATGGTTTTTTGTGCAGTTCTTAGGAGTATCTCTTCGCTCTTGAAAGCATCGAAGTAGGCCAAGTCCAAGACACCTGCTTCGAAATAGTTTTGCAACTGGGGATGATCCTGAAAGAAGGATAAGTTACCCTCAATGATATCACTCAAGACATAACAAAATGGAGGAGTTTGTTCTTCGGTTGTGTCAACTAGTTTTTGCAGATGCTTTAAGATATGAAAGGCTAATCGGCCGTGACCCGCACCCAACTCTAGGATATAGACGACTTCAGTGGTTTTGCCTTTGGCGGCTAAATCCTTTAGAAAGGCAAAGAGTAATTCAGCATAAGTCTTGCCCACGCTAGCGCTACTCGTCATATGGTGAGGCACGATATCATCGCTCCAAGCACTAATACCCTTTTCTTCGTAGAAGTCGCGATTGAGTTGCCAGATTAAGCTTTCTGAAAAGCGGGTAGAGGATTCTATTTCAAAATTATTGATCTCCATGAATATAAGCTCTTTTACAGTTAGCAAGTAAGCATTTTCCAACTTGTAAGCTTATACCATTAGAGTCTAGTAGAAACCGACGCATTCAAAATGTTGATCGAAGATACCTGAAATTATCAGAGAATTTAGCGATTCCCCTGATTGTACTAATTTTAGCGAACGCAAAGCCATGGGGGTGGGTGGCTACAGTGGAGTGATAGTTGAGCTACTCCATAGAGGCTTCTGCTTTTGCTTAAGTTACGGCCCTTTCCGATTTTAGACCTCAATTATAATAGCCCTTCCTCCTTCAAATAGCTGCTAAAGTTTTTCTGATTTTCCCAGAACCGATCCTTGATCTGCTGGATAATCAGCGAAAATTCGGGGTGAGTGGTCAAGGGCTTTAGGATCGGATCATTCTCTAGTAGTAAAAACCAGTACATGAAGTCGTCCTGGTCGGCAAATATTTTTAGTTGCTCGATCGCTTCTTCGATTTCCCCTTTTCTTACGTGATCAAGGGCTAACCATACACTGCGATAAATGGATTGCTCCTTCTGGCAAAATACGGCGAAGGCCTCATAAAACTGCTTCGCTTCCTCTTCTAAACCTACTTTTTCATAGACCCATCCAATCGTGATATCTTCCTGGGGATAGATATTCCAACCTTTGTCCTCGCGTGCGGTGACAAATTGCTCGAAGTAATAGTAGGCGCTGTCAAAATTCTCTTGTAGGTAGTATAGTTTAGCTACCTCTTGCAGAATATCCAGGCGCGTAGTATCCTTTCGAAGTTCTCTAAGTAAACGCTTCTGTGTTTGCTTCAGATCCAGATCTCTGGCGTAAAGAATAATGGCTTTCAAGTAGTAGGAGTACTCGTTTTCTGGATAGTAATCAATGGATAAGTTAATATAGTCGATGGCCTCCTCAATAAAGCCGGTTTGGACCAAGGCGTGGCTCATACTCACATAGATGTAGCTTTGGGCTATTGAGTCATTTGCGCCAATATCCAACCGAACCCCCTTCAAGGCGTACTCTAGGTGTTTGGCTGTATTGGGCACATAGCGCGAATAATAGTCCGTTAGCATTTGTACTACGGCTGATGAATTCGGATTATATTCTAGGGCTTTTTCCAGGTGCGGTAAGGCTAAGGGATAGTCCTTGATGTGTATATAGTAAAAGGCTTTCGCCAAGAGGCTTACGGGCGAGGTCGGGTCGTACAACAAGGCCTTATCTGCGCAATTATTGATAAGGTCCGTATATTGTTGATCTACTTGGAAGATATCGAGGAAATAGTAAGCGATGGCCATATTGGCGTAGGCTAGGGCAAACTGCGGGTCCGCTTCAATCGCCTGTTTGAACAAAGGGATAGCCCTATCTAAACCTTCTTTAGTGCGCGCGTGAAAATGAGGAAGGGCTTGTAGGTAGAGATCATAGGCTAGCAGATTTTCTGTTGGTTTTTTGTCGATCTGCTCCAATTCAGCTGGGGTGACAATGGCTTCTATCGCTTCTGCAATTTTCTTGGCCACTTCGTTTTGTAAGCCAAATACATTTCCAATCTCACGGCTATACTGTTCCGCCCAGATATGTTTGTCAGTGGCGGCTTCAATCAACTGGATGTTGAGTAAAACCTGATCCCCGATCTTCTGACCGCTCCCTTCCACGAAGTAGTTGACTTTAAGTTGTTCTGCTATTTCTGGGATACTTTGCTCCTTGCCTCGATATTTTTCCACTGAGGTGCGACTGATGACGCGAAGGTCTTCGATTCTTTGCAGATTATTCAAAGTGGCTTCCATTAAGCCATTGATGAAATACATATTACTAGAATCACTGCTTTCATTGATGAAAGGTAGAACTGCAATAGACTTCTCTATCTCGGCGATGGGTAAAGTGGAATCTTCTCTGGAGATTAAGGAGCGAGCAATGAAGATGGCTAGTATAGCTACCACTGCCAGACCAGCTACGTATTTCCAAAGAGAGGATTGTTGTGGGTCGATCGCTGGAACTTCTTCGGTCAATTCCCCTTTCGCTAGCTTCCCTGGAGGATACCCATAGTGTTCACGAAAACACTTGATAAAGTAGGAGGTACTGGCAAATCCCACTTCAAAAGATATCTCAGAAACGGTCAAGGAAGTATCCTGCAACAGCTCTCGTCCCTTCTGGAGTCGTATCTGACGAATAAACTGACTAGCCGAGAGTCCCGTTTGCTTCTTGATCTTTCGTAAGAGGTTGGAACGACTCATGTTCATGGTCTGAGCCAATTCTGATACGCCGAATTGCTCCTCAGAAATATTTTCGAGAACGATGGTTTCTGCTTGCTTCGTGAATTCTGCTCCGATCATGGATGGATTTGACGTGATGTATTAGCAAAAACGTCTCTATAGGGCGGGGCATTAAGAAGCAGAATATCACGTTTTGCGTCATAATTTATATCCCTGCGCCATATTTTTCATGCCTTCCACAAACTTGATGCATTCAGCCGCATAGCTCATAACCCCTGCATCCAGTCTTATCTGATCTTTGTAAAAAATCAAATTCAAAAACAAAAAACTAAGATTATCAAAGATCTAAAAATTAATTCGATGAAAATACTATTAAATCTGTCGCTGGTACTTCTTATGCTACCAGCTTGCTCTCCATCTGATGTAGAAACAGGAAAGGAAGCTTCCGTCGTTAAACCCAAGGTAGATTTGCCAATGGCCGTGATTTCGGGACAAATCAAAGCCGTCGAGCAGCATATTGCTGCTGGTACAGATATCAATAAAAAGGACCCGATGAGCGGCTCTACCCCCTTAATCTCAGCTGCCACCTTCGGGCAAAAGGAGATTGCCAAGGTGTTGATCGACGCGGGAGCAGATCTTAGTATCACAAATAACGATGGTGCTACGGCTTTACATGCGGCCGCCTTCTTTGGTCGCGTGGAGGTGTCCAAACTGCTAATTGCCGCAAAATCGGATCAAAGTATTCGAAATAATTTCGGTGCCACCCCCAAAGAATCTATCATGGGCTCCTTTGCAGAGATGAAGCCCATCTATGAAATGATGAAGCAGCAATTAGGTCCACTAGGACTGCAATTGGATATGGCAGAACTGGAAAAGAATCGCCCTACCATTGTTCAGCTATTGGATTAGGGAACTAAAATTAACTTCCCTGACAATTTTTGCGGGTCTATTTGCCTCCGGTCAAAGCCGCAAAAGTTGTCAGGGACTAAAAAATATCCTTCGATGTCTACAGAAAGAAGATACGACATTGACTGGCTGCGGGTGATTGCGATTGGCTTGTTATTGATCTACCATATCGCGATCGTTTTTCAGCCCTGGGCATTGTTCATAGGCTTCATCAAAAGCGAGCAATCGTTGGAAAGTCTATGGATACCCATGACCATGCTAAATGTTTGGCGAATTCCCTTACTCTTTTTTGTATCGGGAATGGGCGTTTATTTTGCCCTCCGAAAACGAAACTGGCTGCAATTAATGTTGGAACGGGCAAGGCGGATATTATTGCCTTTCTTGTTTGGGATAATTGCGATTACCCCCCTACATTTTCTGGTTTTTCAGCAGTACTACAACTTGCCATTGGGCTATTCGCCACATCCTGGGCACTTATGGTTTTTGGGCAACATCTTCGTCTATGCGCTATGCTTGTCTCCACTTTTTTTCTACCTGAAAAACAGGGAGGAGAGCGGCCTGATGAAAGCCTGGTCATCCTTGATGCGCCACCCCCTTGGACCACTATCAATAGCTGTCTTCTTTGTCGTAGAAGCAGTTTTAGTCCAGCCCCAAATCTTCGAACAATATGCGCAGACTTGGCATGGCTTTTACCTGGGGCTTTTGGCTTTTCTTTTTGGCTTCTTATTTGTCTATAGTGGGAATTCCTTTTGGCAAACCGTTTTGAAATGGCGATGGCTTTATGTTGCCTTGGCTGCTACTTTTTATGCGATACGTTTGTCCTTTTTTGAAATGCACTTGCCTTCCTATTTGATGGCCATTGAATCTCACTGCTGGATACTAGGCGTTTTCGGCTTTGGCTATAAGTACCTGAACCGGCCTAGCCAGCTGTTGAGTTATTTAAGTCAGGCGGCTTATCCGGTCTATATCTTGCACATGTTTGCCTTGTATTTGGGAGCATTACTGATTTTGCCCTTGGAGCTCCCTCTCCTGCTACAGTTTATTTGCATTGTGACCTTTACTGGCGTGTTGTGTTACGTGCTGTATGAATTTGTGGTTAGTAGGTTTAGTATCCTTAGGCCACTTTTTGGACTGAAAGGGGAGGGGAGGAGGACGGAGCGCGCAAAAGAAGTTCCAGCCAGCGTACATGACTAGCCCAGAATAGTATCAAAGATCTCTTCGGAGAGACCCGGTTTATGTTTTTCCCCCTCTAAGCACTTTGAGGTAAGAACACTAGCTTATCTCATTACCTTCTCATCCCCAAATTGAATCCATTGGTACCGGTTTTCGTGCATTTTTCGTATGGATGATCCAGGATTACCAAGAGTTATATATTGGCTAAAGGGGGCAACGATTCCATTAATGGTTTTGAAGTCTGTAAACCGGGCCGTTATTTTTACAAACTGAGCCTTTTCTCGGAGGGTAAAGTGAAGCCATTCCACCAATTTTGTGTCTTGATTTAGATACATGACGTATTGGTCATATTGCCGATTAGGGGCTTCACTACCCCAGGTAGCATACAGCAAATCATAGGTCTGGCCATTCACCGTGCCCTCTCCAGCATAAGCTATAATGGGTGCTTCGCTAATCCGGAAAGGGAATTGGAACCAGTAATTCTTATAGATAAGCTTGTGATGGTATTTTTCATTATGAATAAACTCCTTCTGCCCGTCCCTTTTTTGGTAAGACTTCCAGTCTTTTACCCCCCAAGTTTGCCCTTTATTGATGCCATTTAATAAAGTTAACTCGCTATCATCAGTTCCTAAGGTAGAAGTCATTTCAAATTGCTGAGGCAATTCATCCCAGCCCGACATCCCCATTTTATCTTCATACCAGTCTGCGGTTTGAGCATAAGATCCGGTTTGATGTGCCAACCAATTCTCCATTCCGCCATAAGCAGCTTGCATTTCCGCCAGTAAAGCTTGGCCTTTTTCGTAGTCTTTTGTAGCAATTTCGTTGCTCAAATAAGCAGGTCTTAAGTCAGCGGGAGTATATATAAACCATACACCTCCGACGATCAGGATGATCAGAAGGAGTCCAACTATTTTCCATCGGTTTTTCATATTCAAAAGTTTTAGCTTTTAATCAAGCTGTTTGGATAAGGATGTAAATACTTGCTCTAGATGCTTCATCTTACCTGCATCGTATATGTATCTATCTGGACGGATCAGCACAAAATCTATGTCATGCTTTGCCATCCATTCTTCAAATGGAGTAGCTTGAAAATCTTTGTTTAGGATGAGAATCTTTGCACCTAGTTGCTTTTCGAATGCTTGCGTGTGAGTGCCTCCTAGTTTTTGGGTACTGATCAGCGCAAATTGATTGCCCAATAGTTCATCCAACCATAGCTCTCGATTTTGGCCAACGCTGATGGTAGGTTGAATGGCCAATTGTCCCGAAAGAGGATGCCTCTTGCCTATAAATCCTTGCTTGTATGGTGTTTTTTTGACAAAATCCTCTTGCATCTTAGTCTGTAAATAGGAGGATCTCTGGGCTAGGAAGAACTGTAAATCTCGAAGCCAGACTTTGTATGGAGTTTGAGCTTGAATCAATTTGCCCATCTTTATGGCTCCTTTGGAAATTTCAGTCACATGCGGCTTTCGCTCTGCTTGATAGCTATCCAGTAGGGCTTGGCTTGCCAAGCCACTTAGCACCAAATCCAACTTAAAGGCCAGGTTATGTGCATCTCGAATCCCTGAGCACATCCCTTGTCCCGCAAATGGAGGCATTTGATGTGCACTATCTCCTGCCAAAATGAGTCGCCCTTTTTTCCACTGGTTTGCGATGAGACCGTGAAAAGTATAGACTGCCGAACGGGCTATTTCTAGCTTTTGGGGATCAATAAAGGACGCAAGGAGTCGATGGATCATTTCAGGTTCCGCTATACTTTCTGGGGTTTCATCTGCTCTCAACATGAACTCAAACCGTCGATGGTTTCCAACGCCGGGAACGTAGGTCACTGGCCGATAGGGATCACAGATTTGTTGATGCAAATGGGGTAGTAACTCCAAATCTTGGGCTGATTTTACAAAGGTGTCGACGACCATCCAAGACTGATCAAAGTTTAAACTGTCGAAAGTAACGGCCATGGATTTTCTGACTAAACTCTTTCCTCCATCACAGCCAATCAGGTACTTCGATTCTATGGTGATTTCCTTTTGAGTACGGAGCTCTAATGCCGTCAATTGAACGGATGCTGATTGTTCGATAAGATCATTTACTTCGCAACCTTGATAAAATCGGATATTTGAGTTTTCTTCAAATTGGGCCCTTAGTAGCTCCTCTAAAACAGGTTGTAGAAACCAATTGGCAGGAGTGTGGCCATAGGGTTGGTAATTGGAGGGAGAGCAAGCCTCTAACATAACTTTTCCCTTGGCTGAGACGAATTGCATCCTTTCGAAAGGAACAATATTTGCCTTTAATTTATCCAGTATCCCGACGGCTTGAAAAATCCGGACCACTTCATCATCTATATGCACAGCTCTAGGCGCTCTGTATACCTTCATCTCCTTTTCAAAAATGGCAACAGTATAGCCGAAATGGCCTAGCAAATTTGCCAAGGTAGCCCCAACGGGACCGCAGCCTACTATGGAAATATCGTACTGCATCGAATCTTTATAATCTTTAGTAAATGCCACTCACTCCTCTCCTTTAGCCTTGATGATGTAGCGAACGAATTATCCTTTCTACGAACTACTCGCTTACCCCTGGAACTTTGCGAAAAGCAAGTCGATAACGATGTCGGCATGCAGTTCTATTTCTTTCTGATCAAAAGGGTTAGTACCGTACATCTGTTCCATTTGGAAAGCATTAATGAAGAACACATTTGCAACGCCAATAATTATACTGGATAAATTGGCAACAGGATATCCCTGAAATAGCTGCTTCCCTTCCTCATTTTCTGATTTTTTGCCGTGATAGAGGTAGTGAGCTGGAGCTAAAATTGTCTCAACTAACCAGCTAGCTCGTTCCGTTCTGGTACACATTTCATGGAAAACCAGCTTATAGAATTCAGGGTATTCGGCTGAGAAATAGATAAACTGGCGAGTATAAGCTTTCATGGCTGCCAGGCCCTCCAGGTCTTTAAAATATCCTTGGACCTCCGTAAAGCGGTTCATCAGCTTAGCACCTAAATGCGAAACGGCTTGTTTCCAAAGGTTTTCTTTGCTTCCAAAATGATAATTCATTAAAGACTTAGCGTAGCCTGCTTCATCCGCTATTGCCTTCATTTGCGTACCATCAAATCCTCTGTTGGCAAAGGATTTAATGGCAATTTCCAATACATTCTCAACATCCATCTGCTTTTTCACCGATGGTCTTCCCCTACTTCGCTTATTCCCATTTTCTGCTTCCATTCGAAATCGTAGTTAAATTCAGCTGTAATCGTATGCTTAACCAAGTCTATTGCCACTAGTTCCCTAATACCTTTTCATCCTTTGTCTTAGGAAGTATATATTTTAATTGAACAATAGTTTAATTAAATCATACTGCTAATGTAGTGTTTTTTGCTTCATTTTGCTAGTTTAATAACAATTTATTCAAAATGTTGATTATCAGAGAATATTTCATAACTTTGAATTCCTTCATTAATTGAACTATGGTATAATAAAAGGCAGAACTGGTAAATATCACTGCCGCATGTTAAGTGACTTCTAGTAAGAGCATTAAATTAAAATCATGGGACAATCGATCGTCAAGTATCAACAAACCGGACAGGAAGTTT